>CAYYAL010000105.1:0-2534 GCA_964469445.1 uncultured Muribaculaceae bacterium | reverse complement strand
AGTTAGAGCAAGGCACTAAATCAATGTTGTTATGTGATTTACTTTTATCAATATCTGGATTTGATTTGTATGCGTCTTTTTTTCTTAAATTATGAGCACCAATTTGTCCTAAATCTTTTAATTTATTAATAGGTTCAACTCTAAATATTGCATAACTCATTTTATACCACCATTATTAGTCCAAATATTTCTTCTTCATCAGTAAGTGGAAATAGTTTTAATACTCCATTTGATGGGTTATCTAGTTTTACACTAATTAAACCATCGCCATCATTTTGTTCTTCTATTTTAATTTCGTAATAATCAACTTTCACATATTTATTAAGTTTTTCAACATATGCTTTTGCTTCTTTTCTCGTTCTTTCTAAACCAAATGGTATTTTGATTATTTCCGTTTTATCCTCATTTGTAAGATTTAATGTAATTTCAACTGCTTTTTCTTCAAAAAGATTTGCTAATTCATCAATAAATGTATTTCTAAATTCAATGTGCTTAATATAAACATCTTCTTTATCTTTTTCTACTTCTATAAACTCAATATATTTCATAATTAAATTTTGTTGTTCTTCTTTTGTCATAGTAGCAAACTTTTCCATTAGACCTTTTGTAAAATCGCCATCTTTATTTATTCTTTTTGCTCTTTCAATATCTTTTGTTAAAGTTAAATCTTCATAACTAAATGAGAAGTCATCAAGTTCACTTTCTTCTTTAATTTGTTCTTTTATCAATTTTGATTTCTCATCAAATTCTTTTAAATCATTTTCAAACTCATTTAGTTCCACAACTCCACTTAAATATGCTTTTTTGATTCTTGCTTTTCTTTTTTCAATATCTAATAATTCTTTTTCTAACTGTTCTTTTGGGTTTTCAAGTTTATGTATTAAAAGCGGGGCAAAGTAGTTTTTTACAATATCATCATATTCCATAATATCAAATATAAATAATAGTAATTTTTTTAATACATAATCTTCTCTAATATACTCACTACAATTTAAACATTTGTAATAAAGATATTTCTTTTTCGATTTATCTTTACCTCCAGCACCACGACAAGCCATTATTCTTCCGCATTTAGGACATTTGATTTTTTGAAAGAATAGATAATATCTATCTCTTACATAATTCCTTTGATTTTTAGGTATTTGCATTTGACATTCCTCCCATTTCTTCCTTGATATTATTGGCTCAACAACATCTTTGTATAAAACTATATCTTTTCTTGTCCTTTTTCCATCTTCATAATCGCCCATATAGATTTTGTTGTTTATTATTTTTTGTATAGTAGAATCACACCATTTTTTATTTAAAACATTTTCTTCTTTAAACATATTTGATATTGTTTGATAACTTTTACCACTTAAATATAAATCAAATATTCTTATTATGACATCTTTTGTTAAGGGATCAATTATCATTTTTTTATTATCTCTTGTATAACCTAGTGGTGTAATTCCAGGTATGTGTCCAGCTTTTATTGCTCCGATTAAACCGAATTTTGTTCTTTCACTTGTTCTTTCAATTTCAAGTTGTGAAACACTTGTTAATAATCTGGTTATAAACTTTCCATTTGCTGAATCAGTGTTTATATCATCAACAGCACAAGCAATATCACAATTATATTTTTCTAGTTCTTTTAAAAGTTTTTCTAAATCTTGAACACTTCTTGTTATTCTATCTAGTTTGTAAGATATAATTATGTTTATTTTGCCACTTCTCATATCTGACATCATTTCTTGAAATGCTGGTCTTTCCATATTTTTAGCACTTATGCCAGCATCTTCATAAACTTTGTATATTTCATAACCTTTATATTTGCATAAATCTTGTAATTTTTCTTTTTGTTCCCCTAAACTAAATCCTTCACGAGCTTGATCTTCCGTGCTGACACGAATATAAATCGCCGATTTTTTCTTTTCATTATTCATTCTTTATCAACTCCTTTTATTAAAAAAAGGCGTCAAAAGTATTACATAGTGTTAATACTTCTGACACCTTAATTTATTATTTGAATAATTTTTTTGTTTTCGTTCTATACTTTCCAATATAATCACACCCCCTAAATCGTGATTATGTCCTTTATTGGCTCTATATACTATACTATTTTTCGTTATTTGTCAAATAATGGTGTTTGAAATATTACTTATAAATTTTTAAAAAATAGTTGGGTTTAGTACTGTTTTATTAAATTTTCCAAATCTTTTAACTGATATTTATTATTTAGGTTGTTTAAATATATATCATTTGTGCCATTAAAGATTAAAAATAGTGTGTTTTTAATATACACTTTGTGTGGCTCTAAATATGCTAGATTAGTGTTTTCTAGTCTGTTTATACTACCATTTTCAAAAGTAGGTGTAGTATTTGAAAACTTGCATATCATTTCAACTCTCTTTTTTAGTTCTTCTTCAATTTCAATTTCTTTTTTAATTACTTTCATTAAAATCATTCCTTTCTTTTAAACATTAAAAAAACCAACTTTTACAAGTTGATTTAACTTTAAAGGCGAATAATTTCGCCGATTTTACCTTATGGAG
>CAYYAL010000104.1:1445-2743 GCA_964469445.1 uncultured Muribaculaceae bacterium | reverse complement strand
TACTCTTGAGCAGTCTTCCAGACTTACCTCTCCAAAAACGATAATCAATCGTTTTTCTCGGCAAAGTATCCCGCGTTAAATCAGTTTTAAACTCTCGTTTATATCTATACCTTAGCACGAGGAGTCTTAAAAATCAAGTTATTATAAAACTAAATTTAAGGGGCGGATTTCCGTTTAGGAAATCCGCCCCTTAAACCTTTATATCTAAGCTTCTTGTGGTATTAAAACCTTATATCCATTTTCTTTTAAATGTTTTTCTCTTTTTGCTTCTTCTAAGTCTTCTGCGACCATTTCAGCAACCAACATTTTTAAGTCATATTTTGGAACCCAACCCAATTTTTCTCTTGCTTTTGCTGCATCTCCGAGTAAAAATTCTACTTCTGTCGGTCTGAAATATTTTGGGTCAACTTCTATTAAACATTTTCCGGTTGCTTTATCGTAGGCTTTTTCATTCATTCCTTCGCCTTTAAATTCAAGTTCTATTCCCAATTCAGAGAATGTCATTTTACAGAAATCTCTAATCGTTGTGGTTACACCTGTTGCAAGAACAAAGTCTTCCGGCGTTTCGTGTTGCAAAACTCTCCACATACCTTCTACATAATCTTTAGCATGTCCCCAGTCTCTTTGTGATGAAAGATTTCCCAAATATATTTTTTCTTCCAACCCTAATTTAATTCTAACCGCAGCCCTTGTTATTTTTCTGGTAACAAATGTTTCGCCACGTCTTGGACTTTCATGGTTAAATAAAATCCCGTTTACTGCAAACATATTATATGCTTCTCTGTAATTTACTGTAATCCAGTAGCCGTAAATTTTTGCACATGCATAAGGTGATCTTGGATAAAATGGCGTAGTTTCTCGTTGAGGCGTTTCTTGAACCAAGCCGAATAATTCAGAAGTTGATGCTTGATACAATTTTGTTTTCTTTTCCAAACCTAAAATTCTTATGGCTTCTAAAAGTCTTAATGTGCCTAACCCATCTGCATTTGCTGTGTATTCAGGACAATCAAAAGAAACTTTTACGTGAGATTGTGCTGCCAAATTATAAATTTCATCAGGTTGAATTTCTTGAATTATACGGATTAAATTTGTGCTATCGGTCAAATCGCCGTAATGTAGTTTAAATTGTAAATCTTTATTGTGTGTATCTTGGTATAAATGGTCTATTCTTGAAGTATTAAAAGAGGAAGCCCTTCTTTTCATACCATGAACTTCATAACCTTTTTCCAATAACAATTCTGCAAGATAAGACCCATCTTGGCCAGTTATACCTGTAATTAATGCAACTTTTTTCATAT
>CAYYAL010000104.1:0-1345 GCA_964469445.1 uncultured Muribaculaceae bacterium | reverse complement strand
TCAAATGTTTTTTAAATGTTTAATTTCTAATTTTGGTTTTAGAATTATAGAAATGCAATCAATTCGATAATTTTTAGGTTTTCCGGACTGTTCCTTTAAATAAAGGAACAGTCCGGTTTTAATATTTTCATATTTTTTAGGGGTTATGGCTTCAAAACCGTTTCCGCAAAAATTTGATGAGCGAGTTTTAACTTCAACAAACACGAGTGTTTGTTTATCTTTAGCGATAATATCCACTTCACAAAATCTTGAGAATTTTTTATTGCATTCTAAAATTTCATATCCGTTTTTGATAAGAAATTCTTGAGCCAATTTTTCACCGTAAGCTCCGATTTTTTTATTATTAATTTTTTCCACTTAATAAAAGCCCTTCAACTAAAACAAAACGACCTAATAATTCTACATCACAATATTTTTTTAAAGAATTTATAAAACATTTATTTTCACCAAATCCACCTGACAAATAGATTTTTTCGGGATTTTTGCAGAAATTCCAAGCGTTAAAGGCAAGTCCGTGTATAAACTTAGAAATTGCGATTTCGGCTTTTTCCCCGTTTGAAATATCGTCCATAATTTTTTCCATTCCGAAAACTCCGCAAGTAACAGGATATTTTTCATCGACGAAAGTCAATTTATTCATATCTATTTCATAAAATTTTAACAGCATTTCAACGGTTGCACCTGTGGAACTTGCACAAGAGGTGTTCCAATCCATATCTTTAAAATTCCCGTTATTGAATGAAATCCATTTTGCATCACGACTTCCCAAATCCAAAATTGTAGCATTTTTATCGCAAGTTTCTTTAGCTCCAAATGCCAGTGCTATAATTTCATTTTCCTTAATATTCCCGCCTAAATGTCCACAAGCTTTATCAAATTTTAAATTTAGGCTTTCAAGTTGTTTTGAATTCAAAATATAGTAGAACTTATCATTTTTTTCTTTTATAAAATATTTTTCAATCGCACTGATTTTTTTATCAGAAATAATTTTAGAATATGTAGTTCCTGCATCAAGACAAATCATAAATTACCCCCTAAGCCTTAAGAAAGCTTCAATTTTAGCTTCAATGGAAGTATTTACGACATCATCAATATCTACATACAAACCGTTGTATTTATCAGCCAAATATTTTGCAAGTTGAGTTTTCGCACAAAAGGCTTGGGCGTAAAAAACTGTCGGAACATTTTTATCAATATACATTTCCAGATTAATATCGGCAGGAACACCTGCTTCGACACATCTTATCCAGCCATAAACGTGTGTTTCCTTCGGAAATAGTTTTAAAATGTTTAAATCATTAGGTGGAACGCCCCAAAATCCAAATTTAGCCTTGCATTGTTTAAA
>CAYYAL010000103.1:0-2791 GCA_964469445.1 uncultured Muribaculaceae bacterium | reverse complement strand
TTTTCAACGTTTTTTTTAGGTTTTTCGACTTTCTTGGGTTCTGTTTTGTCAGAAACTTCTTTTATTTTTGTTGAAGTTTTAGGTTTTTTAGAAGTTTTTTTAACTTCGGTTGTTTTTTCAGCATTTTCTGTTTCTTCAATTTTTTCAGAAGATTTTTCAGAAGATTTTTTTGCAACTTTTTTATGTTTCTTTTCTTCAATAAGTTCCGGTTGTTCAAGAACTTCCACAATGTTATCAAGAATATCAACAGCTTTATCAGTTTTTGGTTTCTTTTTACCTTTGCCGGCAGGTTTTTCTTGAATTTTTTCTATAACAGGCGGATTAAATTTTATATCAAGCATAAAGTAGCCTGTACCTTGACAATGCGGGCATTTTTTTGTAAAAATTTCTGATAAAGTTTGACCTTGACGGTGTCTTGTTAATTCAACCAAACCTAAATCCGATAATTGTCCTATTTGTGGTTTTGCTTTATCGTATTCAAGAGCTATTTCAAATTCTTCAAGAATTGCCAATTTATCCATTCTTGTAACCATATCGATAAAGTCAATTATAATCATTCCGCCGATATTTCTAAGTCTTAATTGGCGGGCAATTTCATGGACAGCTTCAAGATTTGTTTTAAAAATTGTTTCATCTTGAGTTGCAGAACTCGTAAATTTTCCGCTGTTTACATCGACTACGGTTAGGGCTTCGGTGGTTTGAATGTATAAATATCCTCCGCTCGGCAAGTTTACTTTCACTTGCAAGGCTTGTTTGATTTCTTTTGTAATACCCATTTCTTTTAAAATCGGTTCGGCTCCGTCATATAAATTTAATTTAATATCTTTATTCATTTTCCAAGTTTGTAAAAGTCCTTGAGCTCTGTTAAAAGCAGAAGTTGAATCCACAAAAATTTCTTTTGTATTATCGGTGCAAGCTTCTCTTATAACCCTGTAAATTAAATCCTGATCACGGTGGATAAGATTTGGTGCTTTTACTGTATCTGATGCTGTAATTATATTTTGCCATTTTTCGAGTAAAGTTTCCAAATCATCTTGAATTTCTGCATCGGATTTTCCCAAAGCTTCTGTTCTTATGATAACTCCTACGCCGACAGGCTTTATAAGACTTACTAATGATTTAAGTCTTGCACGTTCTTTTGCGGAACTTATTTTTTTTGAAACGTTAATTCCTGATTCATTAGGCATTAAGACAAGAAATCTTCCCGGCAAACTCAAGTGCATTGTAACTCTGGGACCTTTATGTCCTGTAGGTTCTTTTGTTACTTGAACAACGATATTTTGTTTAGGGGAAAGTTTTTTTTGTAATTCTCCTTTTCCCAAAACATCTTCTGTATGTAGAAATCCCATTTTATCAAGTCCGACATCTACAAATGCAGCTTCTATACTGGGTAAAATATTATCAACCTTTGCCAAATAAACGTCATTTAATAAAACTTCCGATTTATTAACAAAAAATTCGCTCACCTTATCATTTTCTATAACAGCAGCAATTTTATCTTGTTCTGCTATAACTATCTTTTGCCCAGTGCTTTCTTTTTTTACTTGTTCATTTTTGTTGTAGTTCGGTCTGTTGTTGAACTTTCTTTTGTTCTTTTTATACATAAAAATCCTTCTATTCTCCGAAATTTCGGACTAAATCTATTAAATCTTTTTTAAATCTTTATCGAAAAAATTTATTCTTGTAATTTCAAACAGAAAATCAGGTGAAACAACTTTCATTAAATCGTCGGCTCTTAATGCTGAAATTTCTTGATTTTGCCCTGTTTTGAGAATTACATAAAACTTACTTTCTTTAAATTCGTAATTTTTTATGGCAGGTTTTATATTTATTTTTTTCTCTAAACCTTTTTTGTTTTTCTTCAAAATGAAAATTTCATCTTGAGATAAAACTTTTTTTATATCATACAATAAATTGTTTGAAAAAGAAACATTTTTATTTGAAAATTTTATTTCGTATTCCGCCCATTGTGCTAAATGGTCAATTGGCAATGCTTTTCTGTCGATTTCATCTGCCGATAAAATTCTACATTCTTTGGGCAAAACTCTTGTCAATTCGTTTTTTAATGTTTGCAAATCTTCTTTTTTATTTAATTCTATATCTACAAGTTCGCAATCGCTTTCCATAAATAATGGAAGTGCAATTCCTAATGACAATTTCATTGTAGGGTTAAATCCTTGTGAAAAGGCAATATTAAGATTGCTTCGAGCAATTGCTTTTGTAAAAGTATTTTGCCAGTCTAAATGTGAAAAATATCTTAAAACGCCTCTTTTTGTGAGTTTTATTCTGTATTTATATTTTTCTGTTTCGGCGAAGTCGGCTGTTTTTTCGGATTTAATTACTTTGGCTTTGTAATCTAAATCCATTTTTTTACTTGTTTTTAAGTTTTTGCAAACCCCGCAATTAACGCATTTTGTTTGGCAAGTCGTTTTTGTGATTGATTTTTTTGCATCATTAAATTCATTAACAAACCATTCTTTATCAATTCCAACATCAATAAATTCCCAAGGCAAAATTTCTGTCGTTAAAAATTCTTTTGTAGCAAGTTTTTCTAAATCAATTTTACATTCTAAAGCTGTTTCTTCCCAAATCCTTTTTGAAAAATTTTCGTCCCAAGCGTCAAGATAACAATCTTTTTTATAAAGAGCTTCTATAAATTTACATAAAGATTTGTCACCTCGAGTTAAGACGGCTTCCACTTGCGAAACAAATTTATCATGATATTTGATTTTTAATCCTTTTATATGACGTGTTTTATCTTTTAAATAATTTATGCGAGTGAAAACTTCTT
>CAYYAL010000102.1:0-2934 GCA_964469445.1 uncultured Muribaculaceae bacterium | reverse complement strand
TATATTAAATAAATTCGCTTAATATTATTGTGCTGAGCAAGAAACCTTCTTTTGTAAGAGTATAACCTTCTTCGGTTTTTTCAATATGACCGCTTGAAATATATTTTGATATAATTTTTCCGTATTTATCTTCAAAATTTATTTGAAAAGTTTTTTCGATTTTCTTTATATTTATACCGTCTTTCGTTCTAAATCCTAAGAAAATAGTTTCTTCTAATTTTTCTTTTTCACTTTGAAGGTGTTCATTTTTTTTAGAAAACGGATTTTGAATATATTTTTCAAGATTTGTAAGATTTTCGTATCGAATTCCGTCAATATAACCATGTGCAGCACAACCAAATCCGTAATATTCTTCATTTTTCCAGTAATTTAAATTATGTTTTGAATTACAATTTTCTTTTGAAAAATTGCTTATTTCATATTGTCTAAATCCATTTGCATTTAAAATTTCAATTGCTTTTAAATACATATCAGCTTGCATGTCATCTGTCGGAAGATTTTCGGGTAGATGATTATAAAAATAGCAACCTTCTTCTATTTTTAATCCGTAAAGGGAAATGTGTTGTATATCAAGTGTTAATGCTGTTTTTAAATCGTTTTCAAAATCTTTTAAACTTTGCCTTGGAAGTCCGTAAATTAAATCAATGCTTATATTATCAAATCCGATTTTGTGAGCATTTTCTACAACATCAAAAACATCTTTATTCAAATGTTTTCTTCCTATTTGAGCAAGAATTTCTTCATTAAAAGTTTGTACTCCGAAACTTATTCTGTTAAAGCCGATTTTTTTTAAATCGGATAAAAAATCGGCGTTTAAATTTTCAGGATTTAATTCAATTGTTATTTCTGTATTTTTATCAAAATTGAGTGATTCGAGGATTTCGCCAAGTTTTTTTGTGGAAATTAAAGACGGAGTTCCGCCTCCGAAATATATTGTAGATAATATTTCGCCCTTATAATTTTTTAAAATATCTTTTTTAAGTGCATTTATATATTCATCTTTTAAATCAGGTTTTTCAAAAGAGATAAATGTACAATATCGACATTTTCTTCTACAAAAAGGTATGTGAATATAAGCTGATTTCGTCGTCATAATTAATTAATAACTGAAAAATCTATCAAAATCAACGTCATCAAAACTGCAAAGAAGTGAAAAAATTTCGTCATCATCGTCAAGTCTTTGAAAATTATAATCGTCAAAACTCCAATATTTTGGGTTTAAACCCTTAACCCTTACAATATTTTTTTCTTTTAATATATTTAATTTCTTTTTAACGATTTCTGTTGCAATACCTAAACTTTTTGACAATTCAACCGCAGTAATTCCGTCTTTGGAATTACATTTTTGAGGAGTTAGGAACATTAATTCCAATCCAACCATCTTTAAATCATAATCTTCTTGCATGATACCACTTACCATAACAATATTTTATATTTAACTTTTGCCTTTGTAATCATATTAATGCACTACATTATTATTTAAAAAAAAATAATATTAGCCCTCTATAAAAAAAAATTTATCTTCAAGGGGGATATTTAATTTTTAAAATAAATTTAAACTTATATCAGTAGGTTTTAAGGGGTGCTTATTATGTTAATGGACAATTATCAAGTCAGTTGCGAAAATGACAATATAAAGTTTATGGAAATAAAAGATGTGAATAAACAAATGATTTCATGGTTGGAAAATGTTGTTTATGAAAATAATTGCAATGTAGTCAGAAAAGAGTGGAAAAGTAAGTATAATAGTTATGTAGTCTACGATTACGAACCTTTTTGCTCTGAAGGATTTGAAGTAAATTTATTGGCAAGTTCTTCAGATTTTATGTATCTTCATTTTATAAAATATCTCTATGACCAAAAATTAAGCACAATTTCTTTCTTAGACGGGTGTTTAGATAAGAAGTAGAGCTTCTTCATAAGAATTTATAACTTGTATTTTGTTGTTTTTAAATAGATTTGTATCAACATTTAAGCAAGTAGAATTTTCTTTTATTGCAAAAACGTTGATGTTTCTTTTTATTGCTTCAATAACAGGAATTCCGCCTAAACAATCATAAGGCATTATGAGATATTCTAAATCATTTATTGAAAAACCATTCTCTGCAGTTATTTTCGGGGCATTATTTAAACCTAAAAGAATACAGGGTAAAAATGTCGGGGTTATGTATTCGGCAGAAGCTTTTGAATTTACAATTTTTGTGTCTATTGAATAATCTTCAAATGCAGGAGAATGGGCTGTCGGAATTTTAAACTTTTTTGAAATATAGTGCGAAATTATAGCTTCAATTCCACCCACAGGGTCTATTCCAATACCGTTTTGGTAATCTTCATTTAATTCTTCATCAGAAAATCTACAAACAATGGCGATTGCTTCTGCCCCTTTGTTTAAAAGGCTTTGGATAGGCTTATCTAATGCTGAAATATTTTTTATGTTTCCTGTTGAAATATTATTTTCAATAAAAAATTCAACACCGATATCTTCATTTGTAATTTCATATCCGATAATATCAATACCATAAACCGTTTTCACCGCATTAATTGTGTTTATGTGTATATTTAAAACATTTTGAGATATTGCTTTGTCAAAAACAACCCCGATTTTATTTCTCCTATTTGGATTGAGCTTGCAATTGCCTTTAAAAAATTCGTCAAGTGAATAACCTTCAACATAAAGCATGTTATCGACAATGCCTGAAAATACACCGGCATTTACAACATTTGGATTAACAATTAAATTTTCAGTTTTTTGAGCAAATTTTTGTGCAAAGATGCTTGCATCACCTGCAAATCCACCTATTTTTGCTCCAACTCCAGTCGGTATTATAAAAGCTCCGAGTTTTTTCATAAATATAATTTTAACACTAAAATTTATACTAAAAAAGCGAGGCTTATGACCTCGCTTTCTATATATAAAATTATTATTATGAACTT
>CAYYAL010000101.1:0-3050 GCA_964469445.1 uncultured Muribaculaceae bacterium | reverse complement strand
AGAAATCCGAGGCTCTTGAAGCGAAAGAGACGGATAAAGCCCAAGCGGAAAAATAGTCCATACCACCTTATCTGAGGTTAGCTGGAATTGCCGATAAACGCTGGGAGGCAAGAAATAACGGCTCTTGCGTTATTTGAGTAAACGTGACACTCACAAGCGAGAGGCTATTTGATTGTTCTTATGTAAGCGAGGCTACTGCTAACTAGGGAGATGTATACTTGGCCGACTTCTGAGGATGGGGTCTTTTCATTTAAAACTCCTAGGTGCACGTAAGGGAAGAATTGTCCACCTCGGGCAAGCCGTAATATAATCATCGTGCCGCCTAACCGCGGACAATATAAAAGCCTTTGGGGAGGCATCGTCCTTTTTGCGAATCTGCCGATTCCGGGACGGCGCCTCCCCATCGGCGGGATCGGCAGGTCAATGAACAAAAAGCAGATGAGGGCCCTTGTGGCCAAATTTTCGGGCGGTGGGAAGTCATCGCCGATGATGGTGTCGCTGTTTTCGGGAAGGTATGACGACAAGCATGGCGACGCCTCAAGCGAAGAGATATATTTCGTCAACTCGCTGGAGGTGGGCTCGTGCCCCTATTGCGGCTCTGAGTCCATAAGGAAGGACGGATTCCAGAAGAGGACGGGGATGAGATGCTACGAATGCGCCTCATGCGGCCGCAAGTTCTCCCCGATAACAGGCACGATATTCGACTCCAAGAAGATCCCCATATCCGAGTGGGCCGAATACCTCTCGCATCTGTTCGAGTTCCACAGCGTGGCGACGTCGTCGAGCGACAACATGAACGCGGATTCCACCGGAAGGTACTGGCTTTCGAAGGTGTTCATGGTCCTCCGCGGGTACCAGGATCCCATCGTTTTCTCGGACCTAGTTTGGGCGGACGAGACATACGTCCCAAGATGGAAATCGAAGAGGGCGACGAAAGATGGGAAGGGGCTCCGCGGCCTCTCAAGGAACCAGTTCGCGATCTATTCTTTGGCCGATGGCAATAAATGCTTCCTCAAGCTCGTCGGGGTCGGCAAGCCAAGCGAGGCCAAGGCCATGAAAGCCTACTCTGGGCACATAGCCAAAGGATCAGTGTTCATCCATGACGGGGAGAAGGCGCACAACATCGTCATAGAAAAGCTCGGCCTGATCGGCGAGACCCACAAGACAGACGAGACAAAAAGGCTGAGCGACAAGGACAATCCCATGGAGCCGATAAACAAGGTCCACATGGAGCTGAAGAAATTCCTCTCGAGGCATGGGGGCTACTCAAGAGAGAACCTCCAGGACTGGCTCAACCTCTTCGCCTTCATCTTCAACACCCCAGGAGACAAGCTCGAAAAGGCACAGGCTTTCATCGAGATTGCGGCAAAAATGCGCATAGAATTGCGTTATTGCGAATGGAAGAAGAAGGAAAATGACGATAGCAACTAATTTTACTTTCCCTTACGTGCACCTAGGAGTTTAAAAATAATTCTACTAGCGTACCAAAAAGGTGATGAACCTTCCTCTATAGTTTTATAATTGGCTTGGGTAAACAAACCCTTTGGGCGGCCGGCTATGAATTGTTTACCCAAACACCCAAACGTCGGCCGCCCAAAGGGGGAAGGGTGTTTTTTTATGGAAAGCCTAGGATTTTTCAGGGAGTATTTGGCAAAGCTTAGCGATGCGGAGGTCAGCTTGCTGCGGCGCGCGATGGAGGAGAGGGAGTGCGAAAAGGAATTCGGATGCTCGACGCTGGATGATCTCGCGTCGCTCGAAGGAAGGAAGCCCCAATGCCCATTCTGCAAGGATGGCCGGATAGTGATGGACGGGAGGTCGAAAAGCGGCTCGAGGAGGTACCTCTGCAAGACGTGCGGGACCAGGTTCTCGCTGACGGCCAAAACCGTGCTGAGCGGATCGAAGGCGACGCTCTGGCAATGGAGGGCCATGGTGCGGCTCATGTCGTACAACGTCCCGCTCGATCTCATAGCCGACATCGCCCGCGTCAGCCACAACACCGCCCTTCTGATGAGGAGGAAGTTGTTCGCGTCGATCTCGAGGTGGCAGTCGAAGGCAAAGCTCTCAGGAACGGTTTTCATCGATGAGATCTACGTGCCTGACTCCATAAGGCCAAAATCCCACTTCGGGCCGAACCGGCGCGGTCTGAGCAAGGACAAGTGCTGCATATTCGTTGCGATCGACGCGAATATGTCGATGGTTGCCTCATTCGTTGGCCACGGCTCGCCGACATCGAAGGAGATCTCGGAAGCTTTGGGCGGGCATCTGGAGAAGGGAGGGGCGAAGCTGATCGTCCACGACGGCCTTAGGTCCCACGCCAAGGCGGTGGCCGATTCCAAATCGGCCGAGGAGATACACAAGTCGACCTCCAAGGATCCGAACGACCTGAAGGCAATGCTCCTCATCAACTCGTTCTGCTCGTGGCTCCAGCGATTCTTGGGGAAATTCGTCGGAATGGACACCGAATACCTGCAGGACTATCTGAACTGGTTCGTGTATCTGTTCAGGTGCAAAAGGCAGATGGACCGATGGCCGGAGGACATCAGGGTGATAAGGCACATGCTTCTGGACGATGCCGTTTTGAAACGGAAGGAAATATGGGCCAGGCGGGCCAAATCGAGGAAGGAAATAGAAGCGAGGAGACGCGACAATGGCAAGGCTGGAGCGAATGGAACGCATGATGGGAAACGGAGGAAATAAAAGAAATCAATGATAGATGGCTTGTTTTCCATCACCTTTTTGGTACGCTGGTAGAAAGGGTTTTGCTTAGTTATCCGCCTTTTGACTAAGCATAGACAAGGAAAGAAGCCTTCTCGTTCTTTTTGGCGTTCATGATTTTGACGATAACTATATTGTCCTCAGGGGCTTCGGGATAATGACGGATCTCCACCACTTTGCCAACCATTTCGTTGACGGCCCCTTTGATGACGTAGGCTCCCTCGTACATCTCGAAAGGTGCCATCTCTTTTTTATTCGCCTCGCTTGAATGGGTGGAACCAATCTCATCGCCCATTTCTTTTTGGTCCAAAGCAAGAGCGGAGAAACCCACAATG
>CAYYAL010000100.1:0-3059 GCA_964469445.1 uncultured Muribaculaceae bacterium | reverse complement strand
TAGCTAATATTGATGAAAATTAGTATTAGATATTTAGATTAGGGGGAAATAATGAATAATATTTTTGAAGAAGAAAAAGCATATTTAGATTATGCAAAAAGAAGATTAGAAACAGAATAAGAGTATTGCAAAAAAGAAATGAGAGAAATTCCTCGAAGATACACCAATGTGTTACAAGGTGATTCATTTCTTGTTGAAGGTTTAATGTCAACACAAGCAACTAAATTAAGAAAGTTAGAGTTATCTGAAAAAAGTCCATATTTTGGAAGAATTGATTTTCTTTCAGACGGAAGTAATGAAGTTGCTAAAATATATATTGGGAAAACTAATATAAGTGGAGATAACAACGAACAAGTAACTATAGATTGGCGAACTCCCATATGTAGTTTGTATTATGATAGTGATTTAGGAACAGTTAGTTATGAAGCTCCAGCCGGGACCATAACCGGTGATTTAAAATTAAAAAGACAAATAATAATTCAAGATGGTGAATTGGTAGATGTTTTAGATACAAGTTTAGTAAGTAATGATGAATTGTTACAACCATATTTAAGTGTAAATGCAGATAATAAAATGAAAACCATTATTGCTTCAATACAAAAAGAACAAAATCAAATAATAAGAAAACCTATTTCTGAAAACATTGTGGTACAAGGTGTTGCTGGTTCTGGTAAAACATCAGTTGCCTTACATAGAATTGCATATCTAGTTTATAATTTAGGAGAACAAATTAAATCAAATCAATTTTTGGTAATTGGGCCAAATAAATATTTTTTAAAATATATATCTTCTATTTTACCAGAATTGGAAACAGAACCAGTTGATCAACTAACATATATGGATTTAGCAATAGAATCTTTAAAAGAAAAATTAACTTTAGAAGATCAAAATATTTTATTTAATCAAAAGAGTAGTCAAAATAACACTAAAAAAATACAATCATTTAAATCTTCACTAGAATATAAAACAGTTTTAGATAGATTTATGCAAGATTATTTATCAAGTGGAATTGTTTTAGCAGGATTTGCAATAGATGGAACTGAAATTTATAGTGCTGAAACAATAAAAAATATTTTATTTTCTGGAATTAATTCACGCCCAAATTTTGATACGACTTGTGCATATTTTGTAAATAGGTTCAAAGATAATATGGAGGATATTTATTCTAAAATAAATCGAAAATATAGAGCTATATACATGTCTTTACCAAAAGATGATCCTCAAAGACAAGAAGCTATTGCAAAAAGTGTAGAACTAAGTAAACTAGTAAAAGAAAAAGGTGTTAAATTAATTCACGAATATTTTAAAAAAATAAAATTAAGTTCGTTTAATATTTATAAATTATTTATTGCAAATATTGATCAATATCAGGCATCTTTATCAGAAAAAGAAATATTGGAATTACAAAAGGAATCTATATTACTATTAAAGAAAAAGAAAGTATCATTTGAAGATTTACCAGCATTAATGCATATAAATTATTTGATGAATGGTAAAAATACACAATATAAACATATAGTGATAGATGAAGCACAAGATTATGGAATGTTTCATTTTGATGTGTTAAGAGAAATATATCCCAATAGTACATTTTCAATTTATGGAGATTTAGCTCAGTCAATATACTCTTATAGGAGTATAAAAGATTGGGAAAGTGTTGTTTCTTATATATTTAACGGGAATTGTGAAATTTTAAATTTAAGCAAAAGTTATAGAACCACTATTGAAATAACGGAGAATGCTAATAAAATATTACAATACATGGAATTAGAACAAGCCAAACCAGTTATTAGACATGGAGGAAAAACAACTTTTACAGAATCATCAAAAGATGAAAATTACAAAATTTCTAAATTATTAGAATGGTTAGAAAAAGGCTATAAAACAATGGCAATTATTTGTAAAACAGACGTTGAAGCAAAAAAAGTATATGACTCTTTAAGTAAACAAGGCTTAAATGTAACTCAAATTACAGCAAAAAATGAGGATTATAGTGGTGGAATATTTGTATTAACTAGTGCTTTATCAAAAGGATTAGAATTTGATGCGGTAATGATAAATGATGCTTCAAGTGATGTATATAAAACAGATGACGTTACTGATATGCACCTTTTATATGTGGCAAGTACAAGAGCTTTACACGAATTAGATATTCTTTATGGCAAGGAATTATGTCGGGTTTTTGAAAATGAACAAACCGAAAAAAAAACTTCAAACAATTCTAGAAAATTAGTAAAAAAAAATTAATTAATTTATATAATTATTTAATATTAAAAAATAAAATAGATAATAAAGTATATGTAGTTAATATTAATAATAATGAAAAGGGAAATAATATAATAGAAATACATTTAAGAGGAATAGAAAATAATTTGGAGTTAAATAAAGAAAAATAAGTGATTATTTTTCTTTTTTAATGTGTGCTAGGCATAGACATAGATCCACTATTAGAAAAAGACTTATTAGAAATAATAAGGAATGAATGTGATAAGTTTTTAAATGATTATGATCCAGAAACGATTATTAAAAAAGCTAATAATACGTATGATAATAATTCTAAAATTATAAATGATGAAATAGAAACAATAGAAAAAGGTTTATCTACTAACAGAAATATAATAGATAATTTGTATAAAGATAAGATAAGTAAAGTATTATCGCCAGAAGATTTTAAAAGAATGTATGAAGAATATTCTAAAGAAAATCAATCTTTATTAACAAGAAAAACTGATTTAGAGAAAAAAATAAATGATTTAAATAATGAATTTTCTAAATTAGATTATGATAAATGTAAGCAGTCTGTAGATAGATTTATGGGAATGGATAAACCAACAAATAATGTAATAGGTAGATTAGTAAATAAAATTACAATAAGTGAAAATAAAGAAATAGAAATTTATTTTAATTTTAAAGAGTTTGTTTTCTTATAGCAATTATTTTTGTACTAAAAAAGTTCCCCTTAGGAGTTGTGACATTTAAAAAAATTCCCCAAAGAAAGTGTGGGAGGTGTAACTTTACCTTTTATTAGTTATGGTGGTTCATCATTATTAACTTCATTT
>CAYYAL010000099.1:0-3071 GCA_964469445.1 uncultured Muribaculaceae bacterium | reverse complement strand
ATCAAGTGTTCGCTTTATTTTTAGGAGTTAAATCTTCTAATGGAATGGCACTTCATACGGTAAGAGAAATTAAGTATATATCAAGTGTAGATATGGAAAATATTATTAGGGAGGCAAAATAAAATGGATACAAGTGAAAAGAGATTTGAACAAGATACCGAAACTTATTTTTTAAATCATGGTTTCAGAAAGGTTTTGCCTTCTAAGTATGATAAGGAAAAAATGTTATTTCCTGAAGTATTGGAAGAGTTTGTTTCTAGTACTCAACCTAAAGCATGGGCAAGATATACTAAGTTATATGGAGTAGCTGCTTTAGATAAATTAACAAGAAGAATTAATAATTCAATTGCTGAAAGCAATGTTCTTGATGTTCTTAAAAAAGGCATCAAGGATATGGGAATTGAAATTAAATTATGTTACTTCAAACCATCATCTAACCTTAATCAAGATCTTGTTAAATTATATGAAGGTAATATTTGTGGTATCACAAGACAATTTCCTTATTCTAAAAATAACAATAACACTATAGATACAGTTTTATCTATTAATGGAATTCCCATATTTGCGTTTGAACTAAAAGATCAATTAAAAGGTCAAGATGTTAATAACGCTATGAGACAATGGAAAGAAGATAGAGATCCTAAAGAACCTATCTTTAAATTCGGACAAAGATTCTTATGCTATTTTGCAATAGATCTATATGAATCATTTATGACTACTCAGCTTGAAGGTGAATATACTAGATTCTTACCATTCAATCAAGGTTCTAATGGTGCAGGTAATCCAGGTGGAAAAGGTAATCCTAAAAATGATGAAGGATACCCAACATCATATATTTGGGAGAATGTATTTAGTGTTGAATCAATGATAGATTTAATTGCTAAATTCATAACTATTACTGAAGAGAAAGTAGAAAAAAACGGTAAATCTTACACGTTAAAAAGAATTATCTTTCCTAGATATCATCAATATGATGTAGTAAAGAAGATTTTAGAAGATGTAAAAGAAAAAGGTGCTGGTGTTAATTATTTAATTGAACATTCAGCTGGATCAGGTAAATCTAATTCTATTGCTTGGATAGCATATAGACTTGCATCAGCATTTGATAGTGATGATAAATACATTTTTGATTCTGTAATTATTGTTACTAATAGAATTGTTCTTGATTCACAACTTCAAGATACTATCAATTCATTTGACCATAAAGCAGGTCTTGTTGAGTGTATTACTCAAAAGAAAGGCTCACGTGGTTTAGTAGATGCAATCAACGATAAGAAGAAGATTATTATTTGTACTATCCAAAAGTTCTTATATGCATATAAAGAGTTTGATAACTTAAAAGGTAGAAACTTTGCAGTTATTATTGATGAAGCCCATCAAGGACAAAGTGGTGAATCTGCCAGAACATTAAGAAGTTCATTGATTGATGTCGATAAAGAAAAGAAAGCATTCGCTGAAGAAAATGATATGAATCCTGATGCAATTGAAGAGACTGAAGAATTATTAAATATCTTAGGTCAAGGTCATCATGAGAATCAATCATTCTTTGCGTTTACAGCTACACCAATTAATAAAACATTGGAATTATTTGGAACAAGCATTGGTGATGAAAAGAAAAAGCCATTCCATACTTATTCAATGAGACAAGCTATAGAAGAAGGCTTTATTTTAGATGTTTTAAGTACATATGTAACTATTAAAGAAGCTTTTAAACTTATTACTAATACAGAAGAAAATCCTGAATTATTAGAAGAAAAAGCTAAGCGAGCATTATTTAAGTATTATAAGCAACATGAATTTACCATTGCTCAAAAAGTAGATATGATTATGGATAACTTCTTAAACAATGGCAGAAAGAAGATTAATGGTCATGGTAAAGCTATGATAGTAACTGACTCAAGACAAAGTGCAGTTTTATATTATCAAGCTGTTAAAGAATATTTAGAGAAACATCCGACAGAAACAAGTGGATGTGGTGTATTAGTTGCATTCTCTGGAAAAGTTAAATTTGATGGAGATGATACTGAATACATTGAAGCAGAAATGAATGAATATCCTGATGGAAGAAAAATTAATTCTGATGCAAAGTTTAGAAAAGCATTTAAGAGTGATGACTTCAACATTATGGTGGTTGCTGATAAGTATCAAACAGGATATGACGAGCCGTTACTTCATTCAATGTTTGTTGATAAGAAGCTTAAAGGCGTAAATGCAGTTCAAACATTATCTAGATTAAATAGAACTGCTCCATTCAAAAGTGACACATTTGTTTTAGACTTTGCTAATACATCTGAAAGTATTAAAGAATCATTCCAACCATTTTATGAAGAAACAACATTAGTTGGTGGCAGTGATGTAAATAGAGTTTATGATTTAAGAAGTAAATTAACTGAATTTGCAATTTTTAATGATGAAGATGTAGATAAGTTCTATACAATCATGAAAGCTAATTCAAATAAGAAAAAACAAGATGATTCAGCAATTGGTAAACTTGTAAGTGTTATGAAGCCAGCTGTAGATAATTATGCTGATCTTGATGATGATAAGAGACTACTTGCAAGAGATACAATGATGAAATTCATTCGTTCTTATGGTTTCGTAACTCAATTAGTTAGAATTAATGATGAAGATTTATTTAAGGACTACTTATATATTTCTCATTTGATTAGATTATTACCTAAGACACAGTATCCAGTATTTGATTTAACAGGTAAGGTATCACTTGAATATGCAAAATTAAAAGAAACATTTAAGGGTGCTATTGAGCTAGAAAAAGAAGGTGGAGAAGTTGTTCCTGGAAAAGGAGCTAAACCTGCAAAGAAGAGTAATAAGACTGATACATTAGAGAGAATTGTTGTAAAAATAAACGAGAAGTATCAAGACGATTTCTCACCAGCAGATAAAGTTGCACTTGATAGTGTATTCCAAATGCTTATGGGTGATCCAGTTGTTAAGAAAAAACTCACTGAATATGCAAAGACTAATGATGCTCAAATGTTTATTAAATCGATATTCCCTAAAGAATTTGAGCGTGTATTAGTTGAGTGTTACACAAAGAATGATGATGCATT
>CAYYAL010000098.1:0-3169 GCA_964469445.1 uncultured Muribaculaceae bacterium | reverse complement strand
CCCCCTGAAGTCCAGCAGAAATGCTGGACACTTTTTTTGTCTTAGTATTTATGATGGTTTGCGAGTTTTTGCTTTTTATAAAAAGTGCTTTAGGTGGCATTTGGGTGGCATTTTTTGAAAAAATAATATTTAAAGTGCACTTACAATCAAATAATATGATAAAATTGATAATGAAAGGAATGATAAAATAACATGAAAGTTATTAGTATAAAAGAACCATTTGCCACTTTGCTAATGAAAAATATTAAACATATAGAAACTAGAAGTTGGAATACTAACTATCGTGGTGAATTATATATTCATGCTAGTGGGAAAACATTAGCAAAAGAGTATTTAACAAATGATGTGGTTAATGAATTAATTATTAATATGAAAATGAATTATGGCAATATTATTTGTAGGGGAAAATTAGTGGATTGCATTTATATGGATGAAAAATACGTAAATGAAATGAAAAAAAATAAAATAGAGTATTATTGTGGTTCTTATGAGGTTGGTAGATATGCATGGGTATTTGAAGATATTGAACCGATAGAACCAATATTAGCAAAAGGACATTTAAATATTTGGAATTATGATGAAAGTGCTAGAATTATTATAAAATCAAGGAAATTAAATTGACAAATCTGTTAATTTGCTATAATATATTTTTCAATTAAGGGGGAATGTATATGATTTTACACAGATTAAAAACAAAAATAGAATTAAATGAAGGTATTGAAGCATTAACGGCAATATTTATTGAAGAGTATCCTTTTTACTCAACGTGGATGCAAAAAAATATGTCTCAATTTGAGAGTGGAGAAAAAATAATCTTTAAAATTGAAGATGAACAGCAAGTAATAGGTTATATGATGGTTCATTTATGTAGTGATAAAATTGCAAAAATAAATGGATTATATGTTTTTGAGGAATTTAAAGGAATGGGATATGCTTCTGAATCAATAAAAGAACTTACAAAACTTTTAATTTCATCTAATGTTGATAGCATTTATGTTCAAACTAGATTGGATAATAATGCTGTTGTTCATTTATTTGATAAAAATAGCTATGAATTAATTGGTAACAATTATCATGAAATTGAAAAAAAGGATAACTGGGTTGCTTGTTATTCAATCCAAAATAACCGACAAGAAAAGCAAGAAATTGCTTCTTCAATATATGATGGATTTATTCCGCTAAGCATTGAAGAAGTGGATAAGCGTAGAAATGAACATAAATCTGCAGATTTAGTTTTAAAATTAAAAAGAAAAGAGGATTAAAGAATTGAATAAAAAACCTATTATAGGAATAGTTGGAAAACCACAATGTGATGATATTATATGGAATAAAATATGCATAAGCAACGAAATAAAGGACGCAGTTAATAAAAATAATGCTATTGCTATTGGAATAATTCCGCAAAGTCAATCTTTAGAATTTGAAGAAAAAAAACCTTTTTCTTATCATAATTATATAATGGATGACAAATCTATTAATGATCTATATTCAACCCTTGATATATGTGATGGAATCATACTAGAGGGTGGAATAGTTATATGTAATTATGAGCAAGAAATAGTACGATATTGCATTAAAAATAATAAGCCAATTCTTGGGATTTGTTGTGGATGTATAAATATGGCATTAGCAACTGGTGGGAAAATTGATTTTGAAAATTATGATTATTTAAAGAAAAAACATTTTAGTTTAGAAAATATGGAAATGCATGCTGTTAAAATTGAAAAAGATTCTAAATTATATGATTTAATTGCTATGGAAGATTTTGTTGTAAATAGCATACATAAATGTAAAATTAGCGATCCTGGGAAATATTTAATTAAAGGATACTCTGATGATAACATTATTGAATTGTTGGAATATAATGAAAATGGTTTTAATATAGGAGTTCAATGGCACCCTGAATTAATTCAAAATAAAAAAAATCAAAATGATATTTTTAAAGGATTTATTGACTATATAGCAAAGCATAATAAAACTGATAAGCACTAATCTGCTTATCAGTTTTTACTTATATACTTATTTCAAAGTCATCTTTTTTATTTTCATATTCTTTATTAGATTGTTCATTCAAATTATCAATAAGACCAATAATATTATTTAATTTATTTTTAAACATATGTGAATATGTGTTTAGAGTTTCATCAATTTTAGTATGTCCTAGATATTTAGCAACAAGTGTTATGTCAGCACCATTGTTAATTAGTAAACTAGCACAACTATGTCTAAAATCGTGTATTCTAATTTGCTTAACTCCTGCTAAACCACAATTGTTATTTTTTCTTCTTCTGATAACATCATCACCAAGAGGTAAGTCATTACCAAATACAAACCATTCTTCTTTAAAATTAGTATATTCCATTACACTTTGTTTTAACTTTTTTAAATCATTTACTAACTCTTTTGATAAAGGTAGTGTTCTATTACTATTTAAAGTCTTTGGGCTAGATATTATATATTTAATTCCATTAACATTATCAGATAAACCTTTTCTAACTGTTAGAGTATTATTAATAAAATCTATATCTTTCCAATCTAATGCTCTTGCTTCACCTTTTCGAAGTCCACAATAATATAATGTTTTAAAGAAAGTTTTAAATGTTAAATTATCTTCAACTGATATAAATTTACTAAATTCATCATAAGTCCAAAATTCCATTTCCTTTTTTCTTTCGTTTGGATCTGTGAAATTAGTCATTTTAGGATATATATTATTAAAATTAAGTCCATACCATTTAGTTCCAAAATTCATAATAGTTTTTAAAAACTTATAAATATAGTTTCTAGTTCTATTGGATAATTTACATTCTAATATCTTTTTTCTCCACATTTCATAATGCTGTAGATTAAATTCTTTGACTTTAATATTATCTAAATATTGCATATATCTCATTCTATCTAAATAAGTATGAATAGTTGTTTCTTTAACTTTATCTTTTTGATATTCATAAAAAGCAAGATATAATTCTTTAAAAGTCATATTATTATCAGGTCTATATTTATCTAGTTCTAAAAAGAATAATCTTTCTGCCTCTTGAGCTTCATTTTTATTTAGAAATTTTTTTGACTTATATTTTTTTACATTACCATATAAATCGGTATATCTAGTTTGAAAAATCCATTTACGACCATCTTTAGTCCAATCTTTTTGTTTTAATTTATTAACAGA
>CAYYAL010000097.1:0-3237 GCA_964469445.1 uncultured Muribaculaceae bacterium | reverse complement strand
GATATCAGTTGTAAGAACGATTTCGTCTGCAAGTGGAACATTGTACATTGTAGATGTACCATCTTCATTCTTAGCCCAGATCATAAGGGTTCTTGTAGTTGCGTTGTAAGCAATGTTAGGAATGTAGATAGTAGTCTTTACTCCGTTAACTGCAAGGAAATTGTCAACCAAAGTCAGGTTATCTGACATAGAGGCTTTAACCTCGTTGCCACTTGCATTCTTGATACGAACCGGAGTAGCACCCTGAGATGCAACAACTGTCCAGTAACCGTCAGCATCTATACCGATAATTGGAGTGAAACCGGCAGCACCTGGTGTGCCAGGAGTACCATTAGTTCCGTTTGTACCATGGTTAATTCTGATTGTACTGTTGTCTGAGAAGACAATATCATAACCGCCGGCCACAGGATTTACGGACTTAACGAGTTTACCGGAGTTAATTGCAGATTGAAGAGCTGCTACATCTGTAGTAAGCTTGTCAATCTGATCCTGTAAATCCTTCGTGCACGAAAACAGTGACAGAACGAGCGCACATGTAAGTACGCAAACACCGAAGAAGTTAAATTTACTTTTCATTTTAAAATTTTTAGTTAATATTTGGTTGGACATTTTGTTTCAATGTAGATTAGGTATCTTTTTACATTACTGGTTAACAGGTGCAAATATATGAAAAATGTTTTTCGCCAACAAGAATTTTTCTTTTTGCAGCAACAATTTCACTCTTTGCTATCAACCGGACTTTTCTAATTTGATTTAGATTTTGTTTCTCTTTAATTGATTGTTTTTCAGTTTCTACAATGTTAAGTTTAAGTATTAGGGTTAGACTTGGGTATATATTGTTTAAAAATTTGCGTAAATATATTAATAAAATCTATTATCAAAGCAAATGTAGCAATAAAAACTTGCTTAATTAACATTTTGTTAACACAAATCTAGTGTAAAGATATAAAAATTCAAATATACAACAAGCAAATGCACTAATTTTATTGATTATTTAATGTTATTACCATGTAGATGATGCCATTTTAAGGAGATTGTTGAGCATTACATACATGGTGTCGTCAAAATCATCAATATAGGACCTGGAGTTACAGAGAACCACACAATTATAGCCATCTGCACCCATTACCCACATTGATGCTGTACCTGCCAGGTTACCGGAGTGATACCAGGAGCCGGAGAAGAGAGAGCTGTGGTTACACCGCCATCCGAGTGCATACCTATTATATACAGCTGATGGAGTGAGCATTATACCTCTTGTTGCCGGCTGAATAATATCAGCAACCTTTGGTCTGCCGTCAATATGGAACATAAGTTTCATCATCTCCTCTATAGATGCAATAACACCCCCTGCCGCTGCAATGACATTCATATCATTTCCGTATCCGTTGGTTCCATCCTGAGAATAGTAGACAACCTCATTTGCTCTGCGGCCTGCCCTGTCACCACCTACATGAATATCAGTCACTCCCGCTTCTGCTAAAATCTCTTTAAGAAAAACTTCATACTTTTTACCGGAAATTTTTTCAATTATCATTCCCAGCATTCCAAACCCCATGTTAAAATAGCTAAATGCAGTTCCGGGCTCACTCTGATTAGATTTAAGAACATACTCCACCCTTTGGGTCAAAGTCTGACCGGAGAAAGATGAGGTAAACATTGGATCCGGATTACTGGTCCATCCGCTGGTATGCTCAAGCAGATGTCTTACTGTAACCCTGGCTGCTCTCTCTGTTACTCCGGGAAATTCTGAAGATAGAATCCCTGATGAACCAAAGACCTTCTGATCAAGAGAAATTTCCCCCCTCTCCATTAATTTCATTATACATAATGAGGTAAATTGTTTTGAGACACTTGCCAATCTGTAAAGGTGGCCGGGAGTTGCCCGGGTATCACTCTCTGCAATTGCAAAGCCGAGCCCCTTACTGTATACAATCTCCTCATCCTTGGTAATTGCATATGATACTCCCGGAATTGAATACTTACCCATAAATGAGTAGAGTACATTGTCAAAGTTAGCTTTTCCAGTCTGTACCAGTATTTTATAATCTGCAATCTTTCCGCTTTGAGATTTAACCTTTAGTGTTACAGTGTTTGAAAAATCAATTAAACTCTTCCCGCTTGATATTTCAGAACCATTGTAAGAAATGGTAGCCTTTGGAGAGATCGTAAAGCCGGGCTTGAGTCCGGAGAGGGAGATTCCCTCAGGAATAGTTAAGTATATAACTCTACCCGCTACTACACTCGGCACCTCACCAGAGAGGGACGGGTTATCAGATTTTGAGAAGTAGAAAGATGTTATGGAGTTGAGATTGCTTGTTGTCTCAGGAATCTCCTCCTTAGAACAGGATGTTGCAAATAGAATAAGGGCAAAAATTGCCACCTGCGCAAATTTGTGCAGATGGCAATAGTTTTTGAAGTTTTTCATTTAGGTTCGCGGATTAACGGGACATCTCTGCCTCAATTTTTTCAGGAGTATTTGGAAGTCTCTTTTTACCAAGCAGTCTGGCGCCGTTCTCTGTTACGAGAATATCATCCTCAATGCGGATACCTCCGAATGTATAGTACTCCTCAAGCTTTGAGAAGTTAATAAACTGTTTGTTTATACCTTCACTCTTCCATTTTTCAATAAGGGCAGGTATAAAGTAGCAGCCGGGTTCGTTTGTTATTACATGGCCCGGACGGAGCTTCTTACCCATCCTCAGAGACTTAAGACCAAACTGAGTAGCTCTTTTGTACACCTCATCGTATCCAACATAATTCTCCCCAAGATCCTCCATATCGTGCACATCAAGCCCCATCTGGTGGCCGAGTCCGTGTGGCATAAAGAGTGCGTGTGCTCCGGCTGCAACAGCCTCATCGGGGTCACCCATCATAAGGCCGAGATTTATAAGACCTTGAGTAATGAGTCTTACGGCAGCAAGATGGACAGAGGTATAGGTTATTCCCGGTTTTACAAGTGCGGTTGCCATATCATTAGCAGCAGAAACAATGTTGTAAATATCTCTTTGCCTCTCTGTAAACTTACCGCCAGAAGGAATTGTTCTTGTAAAATCAGATGCATAGTGCATATTTGTCTCTGCACCGGCATCAATTACAAGAAGACGACCATCTGTCAGTGTCTGATGATGTGTATGATTATGAAGCGTCTCTCCGTTCTGCGATAATATAATGGGAAAGGATGGCATATGGCCGTTAGAGATTGCAATACCCTCCATCAGCCCTACGAGCTCTTGC
>CAYYAL010000096.1:0-3419 GCA_964469445.1 uncultured Muribaculaceae bacterium | reverse complement strand
ATGCGTTTTTGGTACCGCCCGAACGCCACCTTTTCCAGCGCCCCGGCCTTTGTCCAATCCGCCAGATAGCGCTCCGCGCTTCGGCGCGGGATGTTCAACCGGAGGGCAAACTCCTGCGCCTTCGCCGTGTCAAACTCGTCCGGCAGCAGTCGCAGCAGCTCCTGCTTTCGGCCGGCGCCTTCGGCGGCCGGGTGGACCAGTTCTCGGCAGGTCAGTTCCCGATAGACCCGCACCGTGTGGCAAAGCGCCACCCGGGCAATGGTCATCGCGGAGGTGAAGTCATCGTCGCTGCAGTACAGCAGCTCCGGCAGTTTCTTCTTATCGGCCAGTCGGAGCACGCTCAGCACCATCGCCATCCGGAAGGTGATGAGTCCCATCCGTCGGACGCTGGCTATGAACGTATCGCCCAGGCGTTTCCAGTACTGGCGCTGGGCGCGGGAGAAGTAAGTGTTGAAGACCCGTTTCTGCGGGCCGGTGAAAGAGAAGCGAATCTCCGGGCCTGTCTGGAGGCGCTGGTAGAGCGCCAGCACCTGTTGGCTGATGCTGTCGAAGGTCTCGTCCAACACGTCTCCCTGCCCGTCGAAGACATTGAGCCAGGTGAGCTGGAAGTCCACGCAGTAGAAAAGGAAGCGGCTGAAAAGGCCGTTCTCTGCATCGGGGATGAGGGAGGCAATCTGTCGGGGCGTCCCGGAGAGAACGGTGGAGAGCTTGGGCTGCATCAGTTCCACATACTCGCGGTCCTTACGGCGCATATAGGAAATGGGCTCGTGGTGGAAGGCCTTCCGGAATCCGTCGCTGTAATCGCCGTACTCGGAGGTGAAGATGTTGGCCAGTGTGTCGCCCTCGGTCTCGAACATCAGGCCCCGGCCGCCGTTGCCGGCCAGTATCTGGTAGAACATCGTGGCGCTGGAGTTGGCCGGAATGATGTGCATCTTCCAAACCGGCTCCCGCGGCGCCTTGGCCGAAGGATCCTGCTTCCGTTTCTTCTCATACGCCGTCCGTTCTTTGCGGTACTTCTCCAGGTCCTGGTTGTACAGGTTGCGCAGCTGGTCCTGGATTGGCTGTACCAGCCGCCGGCAAAGCGTCAGCCGTCCCTTGCCCGCAGACGCGGGCGCCGTGACAAAGAGGAAGAGGTTCGGGAACACCGCCCGTTCGCCGTAGATACCAAACACATTCGGCAGGCAGCTGGACAGCGTCACAATCGTCCCCAGAATCAGCACGTCCGCATCCTGCTCCGAGTTCCCGTTTCTCGCAATCGCCTCCACCATCTCCGGCAACTTTCCCCGCAACTCCCGACTAAACGTCGACATTCTTTTCCCGTCATCCTCAATCTCCGCCACTTCCGCCAATCCGCCATTGGCGGTTCTGCTGCGCACCACTATCCCTTCCTCCTTCGCATACTGGAACAGCGTCGCCAGCCGGATGCCCGTCCCGTGCGCCCGCAGGCATTTGTCGTACTGCCTGTCGGCTTCTGCCTCCGAGTACCCGGGATAGAACCGGCTCAGCCGATGGAAGAAGTCCCGGCCGTTCTCGCCCAGTCCCTCAACCAACGCAAAGCCGATGTTCAGCCATCGGTGGTAATCGCCGGTGATATCCAGCCCACGCGCCTCCACTCGCTGCGTCAGCACCTCCACATCGTCCAGCTTCCCGTCATTGCCGGCTTGACCGGCAATCTCCTCGTCACCCCCGACCTGATCGGGGGTCTCCCTCGGCTTCGCCTCCGGCGGCCACCAGTCCTCCGGCCTGAACGTCTTCTTCATCGCAGCGCTGGATTAATGTACGCCTCCGGATCATAGGGAAGAAAGCATGCGCGCCCCACGTCCCGGCACTGCCGGTCCGGCGTGATGCCGTAAGTCCTGCGGCAATACCACCACAGCGCGTCAAAGAACCGGTCGTGCGTTGAGGCTCCCAACTCAATGGGTATCACCCATTTCAGGCCATCACCGCCCGGGCTTCGGAACAGCAGCATCGTCTCGAAGTACTCGTCTTTCAGCAGCCGGTCTCGTAGCGCCTGCGGCTTGCCCACGTGGTCAAAGTCCAGGCAAATCAGTCCGCTGTGCCGGATGAGTCCGTCCTTCCCGCGCTGCTTGAATGTGCCGGAGAACGTGGCGTAATCGAAGTGGCAGGCCTTGAACACCTGGCGCTCTTTCTGGTCTTTGATGGCGCGCAGCTGCCGGGTGGCCTCGGCCGCGTCATCGCCGGTGATGTAGTGCCAGGCATCCAGGATAGTCCACTGCGCCTGCGGCTGCAGGTTCTGGATGGGCATCCGGAAGTACGAGAAGAGGGGCGCATTAATTCTCATCGTCTGGTCCTCCTTCCTGCTTGCCTTCCGGGTGTTCCCCACGCTCCGCCCGGCGGATTTTGAAATCGTAGTAGAACACGTGGCCGTTCTCATCGTGCTCTTGAATCAGGTACCCCTTCTCATGCCAGTGCCACATCGTGCTGCGGCTCTTCACGCTCAGGCGCTCCATCGCCTCGGCCAAAAACACCTTCCTCCGGCCATTCTTGGTCTCGTATTCGTCGTTGACCTCCTTGAGCACCTTGCGGACGACGGCTTCTACATCGTCCTTGGCCATTAGGCAGGTGCGCAGCTGCTCTGGGATGAGGATGGGAAACCCCATAGCCTGCTGCTGAACAGGCGGCATCGGGTCTGCTGGCGGCAGGGGAGCCGGCGCCTTTCGTGGCCGGCCTCGCCGCGCTTTTGCGGTGGTGGTTCTGGATGCCGCGGCCTTTGCCCTTGCTCGGGCCGCATTCTGCTGGGCTGTATTTCCTTTGATCATTCGTTCTCCGCCCGCTCCGGTGCTCCCGGCCCATCGGGAGCCCGTGCGGTGCGTGCCGTCCCTCAAGTCAGTTGGGCCTCCTGCCATCCGGACGGCACAGCGAATGTACAATCTTGTTGCAGCTCGGCGTATGGAAGTTTATGGAATTCCACAAAGTCCAGCGCAATCCCGTTCAATCGTGTTCGTCATTGCCGGCAGCGAACGGCAATCTCCTCGAGCACCGCCTTTGCTCTCCTCAACTCCTCCAGATCCTCCTCGTCATTGAAGGCCATCGGCTCGCCGGCATACACGTAGTACAGGGACTTGCTGCCCAGGCATCCCGGAAACTCGGCATCGGCCGCAACGAACGGCGGCTTCTCCAGCACCCTAGCCTCCACCGCTGCTTTGATATACAGGATGGCCTTCACCCGCTGGCGCCCATCTATCCACTCGTGCAGCTTTGCCAGCACTTCCGCTTTCGCCGGTACTCGGATGTAATCGGCAAACGGCCGCGTCGGCTTTGTGTCTTTGGGTTTTGCCGGTAGCCCGCAGCCAGGCATCACGGACCATTCAATCCGGCCAACCTTCTCGACTAGCTCATCTACCTTCGCCTCCAGGCGCTCCATCTGAGCACTCTGCTTTTCCAGCCTTTCTAAAACC
>CAYYAL010000095.1:0-3448 GCA_964469445.1 uncultured Muribaculaceae bacterium | reverse complement strand
TTGCTGTGTTCATACTTGATGTTGCCGCATTCAAGTTCTTTTGTACCTGCAATGATGATACGTTGGTGTTTACGACTACTGCCATTTTTGACTCCTTTCATTTGTCATTTTACACTTCCATGTAGAGTAACTAATTACTTAGAAAACATTTCCCTATATTTTTAGAAGATACCCTAATTCAAAATTTCCCTTTTGAACATATCCTTTTTAAGTTCCCTGTTTTCCCTATTTTCCCTTTTTAGTAATTTATATACCCTTCCTTTCTCTAGTATATTAACTTTATTTGAAGTCATTTAGAATTAGCTTTTAGTTAGAACTTTCTCTAACTTTGGTATAATTTTTTACCCTTTTTAAAATAATTACTAATACAAATAAACTACAACTTAAATAATTAAAAAAGCACCCCTGTCTTTTTAAAACAGGAGTGCCTTATACCGATTGGACTTCTAAAGTCTAATCACTCTAATTTAATTTTATTAAATTATTTATTCATCTAATAATTAGAGCCTTAGTCTTGCAACTATCCCTAATTATTAGCTACTAGACCAATGACAATGCGATACTTGGTGTTTGGTTCGCTTGTGTTAATAGAGATGCTGATGATTGTTGAAGAATTTGGTATTTAACGAAGTTTGATGATTCTTCTGCAATATCTGCGTCCTTGATTTGTGAATTAGCTGATGTCAAGTTGATTTCTTGAATTTGAGCTGCTTCAACTGCTGATGTTAACCTGTTTTGTGCAGCACCGATTTTTGTCTGTCTTGTTACGATACCGTCAATTGCTTTATCTAATTCTTTTAATATAGCCGCTGCACCTGCCGCTGTATTTAATTTTAAATCAGCCGTAGAAGCGTTTGAAATTGTACTAGTTGTAAAATTAGTTGTAATTCCTGTGATACCGAGTGAAGAAATACCTGTTGCCCCGAATATCGCTTTGTCTAACATAATTCTTGATGAAACAGTACTGTCAGTACCAACTTGTAACCGTACATCTTGAGTAATACCTGCTCCGTCTAACAACTTAATTCCATTGAAATCTGCTGCTTGTGCTAATCTATCTACTTCTTGGAAACGTGCTTTTACTTCTTCTTTAATTGCATCTCTTGCAGAAGCTCCATAAGTATCGTTACCTGCTTGTTCATACAAATCCCTTATACGTAATAAGTTACTTCTTATTACTCCTAAATTCCCCTCTGTTACTGTTAACATGTTTGAACCCATTTCTGAGTTTGATTGTGCGATTGATGATGCACCGATTGTTTTTTCTAACCCTGCTGATACTGCCATTCCTGCTGCATCATCTTTTGCTGAGTTAATTCTCAAACCTGTTGACATTCTTTCCATTGCTGTGTTCATTGAAGCTGTCGCCGTGTTCAAGTTCTTTTGTACCAACAATGAAGATGTGTTGGTGTTTACTACTACTGCCATTTTTGACTCCTTTCAAAATTATCCTTTACTACAATCCTTGTAGCTATACTTGCATGCGAAAAATACAAAGGCATAATATGCCTAAAACGTAATTATCCACTGCAGTCTAATATTAAATTAGAAAGCTCCTATTTTGAATTATAAAAAAGTTTAGTATTTCTATAACTTTTGTATAAACTTTTTATTTTTCGCTAAAATATGGCGGGTATTTTGTTAAAATACCCGCCATATTTTTAAATATTTAACTATCTTATACAAGTGAAATTGCTATCGCCGGAATTTGATTTGCCTGCGACAATAAAGAAGCCGAAGTTTGTTGTAATATCTGAGCCTTTACATAATTAGAAGATTCTGCGGCGATATCCGCATCTTTAATCAAAGAACTTGCTGCTGATAAGTTAATATATTGAGAATCAAGTGCTTCAATTGCGGAATCAAGTCTTGATTGGCCTGAACCTACACTTGCAATTTTTGTTGCTGAATTTCCATAAGCTGTATCAACTGTTGCTATATATGCAGCTGCTGTCGTCGATGAGGCACAAGCCGCGACTGCAAGTGCTCTTGTTGAAGAACTTAATGTCGCATAATTGGAATTTGCAAATGTTGAAGCTGATATCGTTATTTTACTTGAAGCAGAACCGTCAGTTCCGACTAAAAACTGTTGAGCTGTTGTGATAGCACCTGATATAAGCTTCTTTCCATCAAATTCGGTTGATGCTGAAATTCTATCTATCTCATCTATTCTGGCACCAACTTCATCGGCTATTGCACTTCTTGCATCAGTTCCATAAGTATCTGTTGCTGCTTGTTCAAACAAATCTCTGATACGAACAAGATTATCTTTTATTATGGATAAACCGCTTTCTGCAGTTGCGAGCATGCTGGAACCCATTTGGGCATTACCTTTTGCAATTTCTGTTGCGGAAACTATCTTATCCAACCCGCTTGAAACAACCATACCGGCAGGATCGTCTGCCGACGAATTTATTCTCAATCCGGTTGACATTCGCTCCATCGCTTTATCCATTACAAGCGTTGCATTTGATAAACTCTGTTGTACCATTAATGAGGTAACGTTAGTGTTTACATATACGGCCATAAAAATCCTTTCCGATTACTCTCAACTACATTGAAACTGCAACTGCAGGTTTTTCAGTAGCTTTTTCAAAAAATGACATATTAGGAAGCTCTACTTCTTGATTTTTACTTAACTTAAAAGATTCCGTAACTATATCTGTATCTCGCGTAACTGTAATTGAACTTCTTATATTCGATGTTTGAATAAATAATATATTCATCGCATTTTTTAACTTTCTTTGATATAACTCAAATGAAATATACTTATTTTCAACTTTTTCAAGCGTTTTTTGAAGCATTAATAAATTTTCATCTAAGTTTTCTCCAAGTGAAATTCCCAAACCTTTACACGTAACGGCTGAAAAAACTTCACTCGAAATTGTTATATTCTCAATTTGCTTGTTAAATTCAGCAAGAAAAACCTTATCTTTATAAATGGTTCCGTTTAAGAGTTTTTCTCCTTTAAAACAAACTGAATTTGATATCCTATCTATTTCATTCATTCTTACAATAACTTCATTCTCATCTATATATTTTTCTGAAGTTTCTTCAAATAAAGATTTTATAGAATACAAATTGTCTTTTATTTTACAAAGACCTTCTTTTGCCTTTTCGAACATTTCAAATCCACTCTCTAAATTTGATGTTGCCAATTCCAAAGAAGGCAATATTTCGGTTTCTTTAGGCTTAAGTAAATCTTCGCCTTTTCTTTGAACTAAATTGTCAATAAGCATTGAAGCACTTTCTAAGCTTCTTTTCATATTTAACAACATATTCATATCAACATACATTGTCATTTTTCAACTCCTTTCTCAAAAATCTATCCGTAAATTATATTGTCTATACTAAAGATAATGCAACCGCTGGAATTTGATTTGCCTGAGAAAGTAGTGATGCTGATGATTGTTGAAGAATTTGAGCTTTAACGAAAGCTGATGATTCT
>CAYYAL010000094.1:1912-3741 GCA_964469445.1 uncultured Muribaculaceae bacterium | reverse complement strand
GTTCAGCATGACGTGGAAAGTTTCTCTTAATACTTATTTTTGCTTCTTAATTTACTTTGCTCAAGCTTAAATTTTTCGATTTCTTTATGATTTCCATTCAATAAAACCTCAGGAACTTTGTAGCCTCTATATTCTCTGGGTTTTGTATATTGCGGATATTCAAGCATTCCGTTTGCAAAACTATCTTCTTTCGCCGAATTTATATTGCCTAAAGTCCCTTCTATTTTTCGACTTACGCTGTCTATTATGCATAAAGCAGGAAGTTCTCCGCCTGTTAATACAAATTCGCCCAAAGAAACTTCTTTTGGTTTAATTATTTTTTTAATTCTTTCGTCAAATCCCTCATAATGCCCGCATAAGAAGATTAATTGTTCATATTGAGAAAGTTCTACACTCATTTTTTCATTAAAAACTTCTCCTTGAGGAGAAAGCATTATCGTAAGGGAATTTTCGCTCTTTTCAACGCTTTCCCACGCTTCGACAAATGGTTCAGGCATTAAAAGCATTCCGCAACCTCCTCCATAAGGCGGGTCGTCAACTTTTTTATGTTTATCTTTTGAAAAATCTCTCGGATTGACTGTATTTACCGATATTATTCCTTTTTCTCTTGCTCTTGCTAGAATACTTTTTGAACAATAATCTTCTATCATTTCCGGAAATAATGTTAATACGTCAAATTTCATTCTTCGATAAGTCCTTGAATATTGTTTATCACAATTTTTTTATTTTCTAAATCAACATTTAAAACGATTTCTTTTACAAAAGGTATCATTGCTTGTTTTTTATTCTCGCTTGTAACCGTTAACAAATCACTTGCTCCATTATTTGTTACGGCAATAACAGTTGCAAGTTTTTTATTTTCAATATCAAAGACAGGCATGCCTACTAAATCCTTGATTAAAAACTCATCATTATCAAGATTTTCTTTTATTGATTTTTCTTCGACAAAAAGGAATTCTCCCTTGTATGTCATAAGTTCGTTTACGGAATTTATTTCTTCAAATTTTATTATGGCAAAATTTTTGTGAAATCTTACAGAAGAAATATGAAATTCTTCAAATTTTTCTCCGATAAACACAATTTTTAATGAGGATAGAAAATCTTCTTGAGATTTTGAAAATCCGACTTTTGCTTCACCTTTAATCCCATGAAAATTAAGAATTTTGCCGACAGAAATATATTTATTCTTCATCTTTTTTTGTCTTTTTGGCTTTAGTTTCTTTTTTAGGCTTATCTTCTTTTTCTGATTTATCAGCTTTTCTAGAAGTTTTTTTAGGTTTTTCTTCTTTTACTTCTTCATCTTTTTTTGTCTTTTTGGCTTTAGTTTCTTTTTCAGCTTTATCTTTTTTATCAGCCTTTTTAGCATTTTTGAATTCATCAGGAGCATCTTCTCGGTCTTGATTCCATCTGTCAAGACCCATTTGTCCTCTGATTAAGCCAATTCCAACGTGAACACGCCATTCGTCCATTCTGAGTTGCGAAGCTATAATCTTGTGGCAACCGATAGGCGGAAGCGGAAGCATTGGTTCATATAAATTTCTGATAGCAAAAATTTGATCTTGAGAAATTGCCAATTTACGTTTAGGGAAAGGTAATTTCGATAGCATCATTTTTTGTCTGATTAAATTTATTCCGAAGAAAACTTTTCTTGGTTCCAAACCTATTTTTTCGCCGATAACTTCATGTGCATCAGGATTTGGAAGAGGTAACATTGCTTTATATAATAATTCAATTTGTTCCAATTGTTCTCTGTTTACTAAAAGTGGTTTGCTAGGTCTTTGTTGAGGTCTTGCCCCACCTCTGTTAAACCCGCCGCTTCTTTGACCTTG
>CAYYAL010000094.1:0-1812 GCA_964469445.1 uncultured Muribaculaceae bacterium | reverse complement strand
GTCTTTGTTGAGGTCTTGCCCCACCTCTGTTAAACCCGCCGCTTCTTTGACCTTGCGGACGATTGTTATAACCGCCTTGTTGAGGGCGATTATATCCGCCTTGGCGATTGTCGTAACCACCTTGTCTGTTATTATATCCGCCTTGCTGACGGTTATCATAACCACCTTGTCTGTTATTATATCCGCCTTGCTGACGGTTATCATAACCACCTTGTCTGTTATTGTTGTATCCGCCTTGCTGGCGATTGTCATAACCACCTTGTCTGTTATTATATCCGCCTTGCTGACGGTTGTCATAACCACCTTGTCTGTTATTATATCCGCCTTGTTGGCGATTGTCATAACCACCTTGTCTGTTATTGTATCCACCTTGCTGACGATTGTCATAACCACCTTGTCGGTTATTGTTGTAACTACCTTGTCTGTTGTTATAACCGCCTTGTTGATAAGGTCTGTTTTCTCTCGGTCTGTCTTGTTGCGAAGCATCATATGAACTATAAGCTTGCATTTTTTCACTTGAACTTGATGTTGTGTCATCACTTTCTGTTAATTTTTTATCAGCATACAAACAATCAGGACAAATAACTCTCTTAGGGTTTTTTGTTTCAAACTCTTTACCACACTTCGTGCATTTATTTACATACATATTGAAAGCCTCTTAAAATCTTTAAACTCCTCGTAAAGGGTAACCATTAATAAAATTTAAATAATAATTCACATTTTACACGTAAAAATATATATTTGCAAGTCTTTTTTACATTTTTACTCCTTTTATATCATTAATTAATCTTTCTATATAAAATGTTAAATTTTCAAAATATTTTCCCAATTCTTTTCCGAAATCCGTTAATGTCTTTTCATCAGCATTATCCTCTATAAGTTTCATATAATAATTTACATCTAATTGCCAAGCCAAAGACAGTGTTTCAAAGAAAAGGCTGTCTATTTTTATTTCGTTTATTTTTTGATATGAAATAGTAAGTTCTTTTAAAAATTTTCCTGTTTCTTTTGTAAATTTATTTCTTGAAAAATCTCTTAAAAGTTTTGCAGAAATTTTATTTCCTTCAATCAAAGCTTCTTGAAGTTTCGTTAATGCAATGATTTCATGTTCAAGTTTTCTTTTTACATCTTTTTTATCGAAAGAAGTTTTTCCGATAAATTCATTTAAAAAATTACATTTTGGCAGGTCTTTAAGAGCATCTTCAAGCGGAATATTTTTAAATCCATATATATTTGCACCGATTAAAGAAGTATTTATCAGGTCTAATTCGGAATTTTCAGCTGCAAAAGCTTTAAAGTTTTCGATAAATGTAGCATAACCGCCTTCTGTCGGAAGCATTGTTCCGTCAATGCCTTTTACGTAATACAATGTTCGGTTAAATCTTTCAATATTTTCTTTTCCCTTTTGAATATATTCTTCTTTTGTATGAGTTTCCGTTTCCGGTAAAAGGGCTTTCCCGTAAGCTTCAAACCCATTTTTGGCGGTTATTTCAACTTTATTTGTTTCTTTATTAAGTTCAAGAATTAAATCACCGTATTTTGAATCTTTACTGTAACAACGGCCGTTTGTGAAGGCTAAATCTTGACCTGTTAAAATAATTTTTTTAAAACCTAACATTTTTGCGGCAAAAGTAGCAAGGTATGAAACATTTCCTTTTATTTTATACATTGAAATATCTGTATTAAAAAGATTTGACCAAGCTATGTTGATAAGACTGTTATTGGAAGCTATTAACAATTTTTCTTTTACCTTTAAATTATGAAATGCATGGTTAGTATACGGTTCTAAAATTAGTTTAATATCACTTAAAT
>CAYYAL010000093.1:0-3773 GCA_964469445.1 uncultured Muribaculaceae bacterium | reverse complement strand
TAAAATTAAATTCATGGAAACGCTTCAAAAACCTGTAAAATTATCATTTGCACATTTGTATCCGAATTTATTAAATATTTACGGAGATTACGGCAATGTACTTACTATAAAAGAACGTTGCAAACAAAGAGATATAGAATTTGAATATGTTGAAATAAATTCACCTAAAACAAAAAAAGATATTTCAAATTTTGATTTTTACTTTATGGGTGGCGGACAAGATAAGCAACAAATAGAAGTTTCTCAACATTTACAACTTCAAAAAGATGATTTGATTACTGCAATGGAAAATAATGCCGTTTTTTTAGGAATTTGCGGCGGGTATCAACTTTTAGGGCATTATTATCAACCTAAAAACGGAGAAAGACTTTTGGGAATTGGGCTTTTAAATGCTTATACAATCGCAGGCGATACAAGATTTATCGGTAATGTAACGGCAAAAAGCGATTTTATAATGCCTCAAACACTTGTCGGATTTGAAAATCACAGCGGACTAACATATTTACAAGGTGAAACAAAACCCCTTGCTACAATTATCGTCGGTAAAGGCAACAATGGTAAGGATTTAACGGAAGGTGCGAGATATAAAAATGTCTTCGGAACATATCTTCACGGCTCAATTTTGCCTAAAAATCCTCATTTCGCTGATTTGTTAATAAAACTTGCTCTTGAAAAAAGATACGGAATTGAAAATTTAAAACTTGACAAGCTTGATGATGAGCTCGAAATGAATGCTCATAAGGCTTTGATTTCAAAAATTTATTAGGTGCTTTATGGAATTAAAGAAAAAATTAGCATTCACTCTTGCTGAAATCATAATTGTTATGGGGATAATTGGAATTATTGCAGAATTTACAATTCCAATACTTATCGCAAATGTAGAAAGACAAGAAACTTTAGTAAAAATTAAAAAAAATTATTCAGTTTTATCAAATGCTGCAAGCATGGGTTTTGTTGCAGATGGTGGACTTACAACAAATGATGTCGGAACTTTTACAGAAACAATGGCTTTTGATTATTTTATAAATCATTTTAAAACGCTTAAAACTTGTCGAGACGGTTCAAGTGATTGTGGGCATGAAGATGCAAGATGTGTTCAAAATGTACCTGATTTAGGTTGTGGTCCTGCGTGGCTTGCCGAAACACCAAAAGCCGTTTTGGCTGATGGAACTATTATATATTTTACAGATGGATATAACCAAAAAGATAAATTAAATACATATATTTATATCTTATTTGATGTAAACGGAAATAAAAAACCTAATCGTGTCGGTTGGGATATATTTGGTGTTTTCTACAATACAGAAAATCCAAATATAGTTCAAGCTCCTTTTTCTGAAATAACAGAAAGTTACAATCCATCTTCCAATGATAATAAAAGATGTGCTCCAAACGGAAGCGGAACGGGTATTCATTGTTTAGGTCAAATTATTCATGATAACTGGGAAATTACCTACTGGTAATTATAAATATTTTTTTAAATATTGTCCGGTATAAGAATTTGGATTTTCCGCCACCTCTTGAGGAGTACCTTGTGCAACAATATTTCCGCCTTTATCTCCGCCTTCAGGACCTAAATCAATTATATGATCGGCTATTTTTATTAAATCCATATTATGTTCAATTATCAAAATAGTGTTTCCGCTATCTGCAAGTTGCTGAATTATTTTAATTAGTTTATCCAAATCACTCCAATGAAGACCGACAGATGGTTCATCTAACAAATAAAGCGTTTTTCCGGTTGAGCGTTTATTTAATTCGCCGGCAAGTTTTATTCTTTGAGCTTCCCCGCCTGAAAGCGTTGTCGCACTTTGTCCTAATTTTATATAATCCAAGCCGACATCATATAAAGTTTGTAACTTATTTTTAATTTTCGGAATACTGTCAAAGAATTCCAAAGCTTCGCCGACACTCATATTTAAAACATCATAAATATTTTTGCCTTTATATTTAACTTCTAAAGTCTCTCTATTATAGCGTTTACCTTTACAAACCTTACATTTTACATAAACATCTGATAAAAAACTCATCTCAATTTTAAGAAGTCCGTCTCCTGAACAAGCTTCGCAACGCCCGCCTTTTACGTTAAAAGAAAATCTACCCTGATTATATCCTCGAATTTTAGCTTCATTTGTTTTGCTGAAAAGTTCTCTAATCGGCGTAAAAACATCGGTATAAGTCGCAGGGTTTGAGCGTGGTGTTCTGCCTATCGGTGATTGGTCAATGTCAATAATTTTATCAATATTTTCAAACCCTAAAATTTCATCAACTCCTTGCGGTTTAGGTTTATTTCTATGCAACTTATGTTTTGCATATTCATAAATTAAATCCTGCATCAATGTGGATTTACCCGAACCCGAAACCCCTGTTAAAACAACGATTTTTCCTAAAGGAATGTCTAAATTAATATTTTTTAAGTTGTTTAAAGAGGCATTTTTTACCTGTAAAAAATGCCCGTTTCCTTCTCTGATTGCACTGGGAACCGGAATAAAGTTTTCACCTGATAAATATTTTCCCGTAATTGAATTTTCGCATTTTTTAATATCTTCAATACTTCCTTGTGCAACTATTTCTCCGCCGTTTATACCTGCTTTCGGCCCTATATCTACTATGTAATCCGCATTTTTAATAGTGTCTTCATCATGTTCAACAACAATTAACGTATTTCCTAAATTTCTCAAATTAACAAGTGTTTTGATAAGCTTATCATTGTCTTTCTGATGTAAACCTATTGAAGGTTCATCTAAAACATATAAAACACCTGAAAGACCGCTTCCGATTTGAGTTGCAAGCCTAATTCTTTGAGCTTCCCCGCCTGATAAAGTTCCTGCCATTCTTGATAAGGTTAAATAGCTTAAACCTACATCAAGCAAAAATTTTAATCTTGCTCTGATTTCTTCCAAAATTTGTTTTGCAATTTGCAATTTATATTCATCAAGTTCTAAAAATAAATTGTTAATAAATTCAAATTCTTTTTCAACAGATAATTCCGTAAATTGAAAAATATTTATACCGCCGATTTTAACCGCCAAAGCAAATGGTTTTAAACGACCGCCACCACAAGCAGAACAAGGCTTTGTAATCATGTATTTTTGAATTTCGTCCCGCCAATATTCACTATCTACATCGTTATACCGTTTTTCAAAAAAAGGAATAACACCTACATATTTCATTCTCTGTGTACGATAACGCTTCGTACCGAATTTTTTTAAATAAGCTTCAATTACATCAGATCCGCCGTATAAAATTATATTCTGTTGTTCTTCTGAAAGGCTTTCAAAAGGTACTTCAAAGGGAATATTATAATGTTCACAAACAGCTTTTAACAAATCAGAATAATAAGAATTTGTAGTCTTTGCCCAAGGATAAATAGCCCCTTGTTGAAGAGAAAGTTTTCTGTCAGGAACAATTAAATTCGAGTCAATTATAAAATCAGCACCAAGTCCACCACACTTTTCACAAGCCCCATAAGGATTATTGAAAGAAAAAATTCTTGGAACAAGTTCTTCAAAACTTAAATTGCAATCTTCGCAAGCTAATTTTTCGCTGAAAATTACTTCTTTATCTCCGATTATATCAACAATAACAAGCCCTTCAGATTTTTTTAAAGCAATTCCGACGCTATCTGTAATTCTTGATTGTGCCTCTTTTTTAACAACAATTCTATCAACAACAACAGAAATTTCATGGGGTTTTGTCTTAGCAAGATTAATTTCATCTTCATCAAGATTAAAAACTTCTCCGTCAACCTTAACTCTGACAAAACCTTCTTG
>CAYYAL010000092.1:0-3957 GCA_964469445.1 uncultured Muribaculaceae bacterium | reverse complement strand
AGAGTTACTCGACAGAATACGTGAAATTCGCCTATCTGAAAGGGTCTTTTATCAACAAATACTCGATATTTACAAGACAAGCATTGATTACGACCCGTCTGACGAGATGACTCTTAGGTTCTTCAAAGAGGTGCAAAACAAACTTCTGTGGGCAGTAAGTGGTAAAACGGCTGCCGAGTTGGTCTATTACAGAGCCAATGCCCAACTGCCTCAAATGGGGCTTACATCAACTTCAAAGACTAACAAAGTTTTAAAAGAAGATGTTTGTATTGGAAAGAATTATCTTAACGAAGACGAATTAGCAATGTTAAAAGTAATTGTGGAACAATATCTTGCTTTTGCGGAGGCTCAAGCACTATCCCATAAGCCAATGTATATGAAGGATTGGATAGAAAGGCTTTCAATACTCCTTACGATGAATGAAAAGAACATCTTAACACATCAAGGCAAAATATCACACGCCTTGGCTGTTAAGAAATCTGAAGAGGAGTATAGCAAATATAAAGAACAACAAAAACAGTTAGAGCATCTCAATAGCATAAAAGAGCTGGATGAGGATTTAAAACGTGTAAAGGAACTCGCTAATGGCAAAAAAGAATAACGACATACAAGTACCTCAGAAAAATCTGCAAGACTTGCTCAGAGAGGAGTTCGGCAAAAGATACTTAGAGGGTGTGCAACTACCAGAATATTTTGGGACATCGCTTAATCCTGCTCTGAAACTACGCCCGTACCAAGAGGAGTGTTTCCGCTATTTTCTAACGTACTTCGAAAATAGTTTCGATGGAAAAACTTTCCCTCCAGAGTTGTTATTCCATATGGCAACAGGCTCAGGTAAAACACTGATTATGGCAGGAGCAATGCTTTATCTATACGAAAAGGGGTATCGCAACTTCCTCTTCTTTGTAAACTCGACAAATATTATTGAGAAAACAAAAGAAAATTTTTTGAATAAGGCTTCCGGTAAATATCTTTTTGCGCCAGAAATATCTATAAATCAAAAACGAGTAGAGATAAAACTCGTTGATAACTTCCAAGGCGTAGATAACGATTGTTTGAATCTATGTTTGACAACTACACAAGGATTACACACTTCGCTCAATAGTCCCAAGGAAAACTCAATAACCTACGATGACTTTATGGGGTGTAAAATCGTTCTCATCTCCGATGAGGCGCACCACATAAATACTGCAACAAAGAAAGGGAAAAAAGTAGTGGCAGATTCAGCTCAAGCGTCCTTGTTTGACTTTAATGATGAATATTCAGACGATTGGGAAACAACTGTTATGCGTATCTTCAATATGAACAATGGTACTGAGACACCGAACATTTTATTAGAGTTTACAGCTACGGCTGATTTAACGGATGCAAATATTGCAGAAAAATACCATAATAAGGTTATATTTAATTATCCACTTAAAAAGTTTCGTGAGGATGGATATTCCAAAGATATTGAGGTTGTACAAAGTGACTTGTCTCCAATAGACAGAGCAATTCAAACAGTAATTCTAAATCAATATAAACGTAAACTATTTGCAGCTATTAATCAGGATATCAAGCCTGTTATGATGCTTAAATCTAAAACTATAAAAGAAAATAAAGCTTTTTATGATGAATTCATAGCAACTATTAAAAAATTAAAAGCAACTGATATTCTTAAAATTAAAGATGGAGCAAAAGGAGATCTTAAAGAAGCTTTTACATTCTTTGATGAGTTGAAGTTAGATTATGAGAATTTATGCTTAGAAATAAGAGAAGATTTCAAAGAAGAGAATCTTTTGCTTGTTGATGGTAATACGATAACTCCCGAAAAACAAATAAAACTTAACACCTTAGAGGCAAAAGATAATGAATTTAGAGCAGTGTTTGCGGTAGATATGCTTAATGAGGGGTGGGACGTGTTGAACCTCTTTGATATAGTTCGCCTTTATGAAACTCGTGATGCCAGTGGCAATAAACCTGGCAAAACTACATTGCAAGAGGCACAGCTAATAGGACGAGGGGCAAGGTATATGCCATTTGAAGCACCTGATAGTATAGGTCCTAAAGGAGAACGAAAATTTGATAGAGATATTACTAATAGGCTACGCGTAGTAGAAAAATTACATTATCATAGTGCACATAATCCTAGATATATTTCTGAATTACAAATAGCAATGGAAGAGACAGGTATTGTTGCCAAACGTTCCAAAGAACTATCTCTAAAACTAAAAGATAAATTTAAAAAAAGCACTTTGTATAACGATGGTTATGTATTTGTTAATGAAAAAGAACCATATCTTATTAATGAAGAATTAACATCGTTAGGAGAAAATGTGTTGGACCAAGATTTTAAAGTTAGAATTAAAAGTGGAGAGATGCGGACAAGTCTTGTGTTTGAGAAACCGACAAATGAAGACGTAATAGCTCTTAAAACTCGTAATGTGAAACTTATAGAACTTGGAGAACACATAATACGTGCTGCTATAAATCGTTTTGATACTTTCAAATATTCAGTAATTAAAGATATTTTACCAAATCTCAAATCAATAAAAGAGTTTATAACTAGTAAAGATTACTTGGCTAATCTCAATGTAACTATTTATGGAAGAGAAGAAGTAATTGAAAATTTATCACAAAGAGATAAGCTAAACATTGCCATTGAAGTACTCAAACAATTAGAACTTATGCTGCCAAAATTAAGTCAATCTTTCAGAGGATCTAAAAGGTTTACGGGGAAACAAATCAAAGATGTTTTCAAAGATCATGTGCTAAAAATATCTCTTGATGGATCTGATGATAAAGAGTATGGTAAATCAATGGCTGAATCAACAAATATCTTCTTTACTACTGATTTAGAGAAATGCGATTGGTATGCTTATAATGATTGTTACGGAACTTCAGAAGAAAAATATTTGGTCAAATATATTGAGTCTATATATGATAAATTATCAGAAAAATACGAAGAGGTTTATCTTATGCGTAATGAGAAAGATGTTCGCATATATAGTTTTATAGAAGGCAATGCATTTGAACCCGACTATTTACTATTTATGAAGCATAAGGGGAATGATGGTAAATATGATAATATTCAAATATTTATAGAACCAAAGGGTGAACATATAGTACAAACTGATAAATGGAAGGAAGATTTCTTAATTGAGATAAAAGATAAGGCTGAGAAGTTGTTTACTACCAAGATATCCAACTTTTCAATTTATGGATTGCCATTTTATACAGAGAGTAAAAAATCTGTTTTTGACAAATCAATAAATGATATATTCCTTAAATAATATTTTTAGTATCACAGGCAAATATAACGTTAATAATTATTATATAAATATTACACAATGCAACCAAAAGCAGTTAAAACGGTACGAGAGGTAATATATTACCAGTATGCGAAGATAATTTCTGAAGCTTCAGGATATGGAAAGCAAAACTACGCAATGGTTATGAGCAAATGGAAGCAGTTATGCTCAGGAGAAATAAATTGGTCTACTTCTGTCCGTGAATGGCTCAAAGAAAAAGAGCATCCAAGCAGATGCATATATTGCGGCGAGGAAAAAAATTTGACGGTGGAGCACATACTGCCTCGTTGCTGCGGAGGAGAGGACATACCCGAAAATGTTGTTATGGTTTGCCAATCATGCAACTCGTCAAAAGGAGGTAAGCGACTTTATGAATGGAGAGGCTTGGAGGCTAAGGACAAACATCATCGCATCGCTGAAGGTAAATATTTAAAGTACTTATATTCATTGCACGAGCAACAAGGAACACTTGATTGTGTTGCAATTGATATGTGTCCCCAATGTAATATGCGAGCACAGTGTGAGAAAGATAATAGTGTTGAAAAGATATCGGTTTATTGCATTGAGGGTTGTTTTCATAAATAAAGGATAGGTTTATTTAACCTAACTATATTTTTAATCTTAAATTTATAATACTATGTCTCTTTTTTGGTGGTTATTTGGATAT
>CAYYAL010000091.1:1367-4349 GCA_964469445.1 uncultured Muribaculaceae bacterium | reverse complement strand
ATTTGCCATTATACCGGTTGTTGAGCTTCCTGTGAACGGATCGAGAATTAAATCGCCTTTGTTTGTCGATGCAAGGATTATACGCCTTAACAATTCTAAAGGTTTTTGTGTCGGATGTTTGCCGAAAGTTTTTTCACTCATTTTTAGAGTATCAACTGCCCAAACCGAACGCATTTGTTTGTTAGGCTTTTTGATAAAATCACTATTCCAGTCGCCATCTTTCATAATGTCATAATTAAAAGTGTGCTTGGATTTTTTATCTTTAATCGCCCATAAAAGCGTTTCATGACTTGCCGTAAAATATCTGCAACTCAAATTTGGCGATGCGTTTGGCTTAAACCAACAAATATCGTTTAGTATTTTAAAATCAGCTTTTTGAAGCGCGAAACCGCAAGCATAAATTGAATGGTAAGTTCCTGAAATCCAAATTGTACCATTAGGTTTCAAAACTTTGCGACAAGCATTAATCCAACGAGTATGAAATTCAAAATCTTCATCAAATCCTTTGCTTTCGTCCCACTTGCCTTTGTTGACAGAAACTGCTTTACCGTTTTGACAAGTAAAACCACCATTTGAAAGCTTGTACGGAGGATCTGCAAAAATCATATCGACAGAATCAGGAGTTGCTTTTTCTAAAATCTCAACACAATCTCCTAAAAATAACTTAAAATCATCTTCGTCAAAATACTTTTGCATGAGAAAATTATATTACAAAAATAACAGGCATAGGCTGAATGTAAAGGATTGTGTTTAAAGAATATTTAACAATTTATCTTATGAAATTTTATATGATATTATAGTAAATAATAAATGTGAGGTTTTGTAAATTTATGTATTAGTGATGCAGATAATGAAAATAATATAACTAACGAAAATGTGTTAAATGCAGAAAAAATATTTAAAAGGGAACGTTTTAAAGCATTGGAACATGAATGGTATAATGTTTACGGTAATATTGACGTTTATTTTAAAATAATAAATAAATTAGGTAATGCTTTTACTTACAATCAATTATTATCATCAGAAACTTTTTCAGAAATAGAGTTAATTTCATATGAGAATGACTATTTAGCAGAAAAATTTATGAATAGAAAAAGTGATGATATCTTAATAAAAGAGTCTTTAATAAAAGACTTGTTAAGCATTTTATTTACAATAGGGTTTATTGGTATTAAAGATGAAAAATCAAAAAATACTGATTATGCAACGCCTTATAGAGCGACATTATCAGAATTAGATTTTGTAGATAATTTAAAATTTGAAGTTCATCCATTATTTGCAAAATAAATAGAATCCCCATCTCACAGTTAATTTAATATCAATTCAACTGGTTAATTACAATAAAAAGAGCGGAGTCGAACCTCTGGTTCTTACCTCTCAGAAAACTTGACATTTAGTCAACTTTTCATCGGCAGAGTGGCCTTGGACATTTTTTGTAGGAAAAAATAAAAAATTTTTTTTACTAAATCGGTTCAGGGTGGATCATAATTTCTGAATTTTTTAGATTTTCTCTTATTTTACATTCCATTTCATCACAAATTTGATGAGCTTCCTCTAGCGTTAATTCTTTTTTTAAATAAATGACTAATTGTACAACTTTTTTTGCACCTGATTTTGTAGTTTTTATGGATTTAACTTTTGAAATTCCTTCGTTTTCAAAATCCGTTAAAACTTTATATATTGCTTCTTTATCGTATTTGGGAAGCGAGCCGTCTAATAAATTATTGAGAGATTGTTTTGAAAGTTTTATTCCTGTTATTAAGATTAAAGTCGCTACAATTGTTGCAAAAATAGGGTCAAAAACATGAATTCCTGTTATTTTTACCATAATTAAACCGCTTAAAATTGCCAAAGATGTATAAATATCAGCATTTAGATGTTGGGCATCTGTCCAAAGTGCAATAGAATCCGTTTTTTTTGAAACTTTCATTAAATACATACTTACAGCAAAATTTAAAAGAACTGAAATAAACATTATGATTATCGCTAAATTTGTATCTGCTATTTCAAAATTTTGTGTATAAATCTTTTGTGCTACAAGATAATAAATATAAAGTGCAGTGAAAATGATTAAAATTGCTTCGATAAAACCTGCCATATCCTCGTATTTACCGTGTCCAAACGGGTGTTCTTCGTCAGCAGGCTCTGAAGATTTATTAACAGAAAATAATGCTAAAAATGAAGCTATTAAATCACTCAAAGAGTGCATAGCTTCTGATAAAACAGAAATACTTCCTGATACATAACCCGCAATTAGTTTTAAAACTATAAGACATGTATTTGAACAAACGGACAAAAATGCCGCTAACTTTTTTTGAAATTTTAGCTCCATAAGCTTATTATAATACTCGTATGGTATTCAGTCAATTTTTCTTATAAATGCCTAATCTTAGTAATTATTTTAAAAAATAGTCTTTTATTTATAGACTACTAAACTAAAGTTTGAGAAATTCAATAATAAAGTACAATTCACTTCGTATGAAAATACTTGTAATATGAATATGTTAAAGGATTAACATTAGGGATATAAATAAAAAATGCGATTACGTGTGTGCAAAAAACAGGGACGTTGTATTTTTGGACTTAATTCATTTGTTTCAGCGGAGATAGTCAATGAATTAAGAAAAAATGTGATAACCGACGAATATAGTGATGAATTGGCAATTGATTTGCTTAATGTTACTGATATTTGTACTGATTTTATTCAATTTTTACGAGAAGCTTCGAAAAAGAAAGCCATTTCGTTATTTAATATTCCATCAGAAGTTTTTGCAATATTAAATTTAACAAAATCTGATAAATTTGCTAAAATTTATGTTTCTGAATACGATTATTTTCAAGGTAAACATCAACTTATCAAACGTCGTTTTCGTGTTATTTAACCGTTTTGACCATATTAGTTTAAATAAAATTATATAAATTTTAATTTATTAGGCAATTTTTTTACTCCAAATGTTTTTAATATAACATAAGGGGTATTTC
>CAYYAL010000091.1:0-1267 GCA_964469445.1 uncultured Muribaculaceae bacterium | reverse complement strand
TTATTAGGCAATTTTTTTACTCCAAATGTTTTTAATATAACATAAGGGGTATTTCATGAATTATATTAGGGTTATTTTATATTGGATTTTGTCTTTGCAAGAAAAAGTTTTGACAAAAAAGTTAGAACGTAATTTGCAAAAAGTTTACAGCAGTTCAACAACTAAAAGAAGTTTCAGCAAAGATTATTGTTTAACTCTTTCTAATGAAACAGAAAGAAACAGAGCAAGAGTTGATTTTGAATTGAAAAATATTTTGAAACAAGCTCAAAATAATCCTCAAAAATTATTAAACTTTATTGAAAAAAAAGGAACAAGTGTTTATAAAATTCCGTATGCTAATTTTTTATTAGGGTTAATTCTTGAAGAAGAAGGTTTGATTTATGAAAAGAAGGGCTTAACAGCTTTGTATTTAAGTGCTGTGATTTCAATTCTCAGTGGTAGCGGATTGAAATTTAAACTTAAAACAGAACCGATGTTTGTAATGAGAGATTTGCCTGTTGATGCTTATTATATGATTCATCAATTTCATAAATGGTATGCTCTTAAATTGAATTTGCCGGGATTTGATTATCATGCACAAGAAAATTTTAAAAAATTCTTCAACAAAAATAATGATGAAGAGTTGAACAAGTTAAATATTGATGAAATTTTGTCATTAAAAGATGCGATTTCTCGTGATGTTGATGCAATAAATTTTGTTGTAGATTTAGCGAAATCAACAGAAGGAAGTAAAAAAGCATTGCAAAAAATTACATCAGCAGAAGGTGCAAGTATTTAAAATTTAATCTGTCATTTTGGCAAGTTTAAATAAAAAATCGTCTTTTTCTGTTGTAGCAAGTGGTTTTGGAATAAAAGTTTCTTTGTATTTTTTAACGACATAAACGTCAGTCATTCCTGAAATATAGTCGCAAACGATTCTTTTTATTTTGCTTTTATCGCAAACCGGTTCCAATACTTTTTCGTAGTGATGAAATAACTCTTCAACGAGGTGTCTTGCTTTGTGTTCTTCTAATTTTGCAGGAGAATTTTCATAGACATTTTCAAACATCCATTTTCTTAGTTTTGTTGTGTAATCCCAAGCTTCTTCACTCATTTTGACAAAATCTTTGCCACGGGAAGTCGAAATAATTTCCAAAATCATTTTATTAAGACGTTTTGCTTTAATAGAGGAAAAATATTGTGTACATTCTTTAGGCAAGTCTTCTTCCGAAATTATACCTGCTCTTATGGAATCATCAATGTCATGGTTTATGTAAGCGATTTTATC
>CAYYAL010000090.1:0-4468 GCA_964469445.1 uncultured Muribaculaceae bacterium | reverse complement strand
TTCAACGCCTCTGTATCCTCGTTTCACTTCGTTCAACTTCGGGCTACGAATAATAGCGGGAGACGAGGTTCGAACTCGCGACATCTTCCTTGGCAAGGAAGCATTCTACCACTGAACTACTCCCGCGTAGAATATGTAAATTATACATGCTCATTTTATTTTTGCAAGTTTAATTACTATAAATTCTTTAATCTGTCTTCCGGTTCATAAATAGAAGTTATCCTTAATCCAAAGTTATCTTCTATAACCACAACTTCTCCAAAAGCGACCAATTTCCCGTTGGCATACAATTCAACAGGTTCTCCTGCAATTTTATCCAATTCAACAATTGAACCTCTTGTAAGCTCCAAAACTTTTTTGACAGGAAGTTCCGCACGTCCTAATTCAACTGACAATTGTAATTTTATATCCATTAATAAATCAAGATTTTTATTTTCTTCACCTGATGTTTGTGCCGCCGTATCAAATGAAGGAAATTCTACGGATTGTACCGTTACAGGTTCTTGATTATCTTCATTAGCATTAGCATTTTTTCCTGCGATAGGTGTAAATTCAGAAGCATCTATTGTTTCTTCATTATTAAGGGCATCTTCTGTTGAAACATCTTCTGTATCTTTAGTTTCTTCTTGATTTTCATTTTCTTTTTCAATCATTTATAAATCCTTCCCTATATATATCCTTTTAACGTATCTCTGACTTCATCATAATCATCTGTAATTTTTACACATACTTTATTTTTAATCGTTCCGGCTTGTGCAAAAAATTTCTTTTCGTCATTCACCAAAGCAATTAATTCTTCACTTATTTTATTATCTAATTTAATAATATCACCTTCTTTTAAGTCTAAAAAGTCGGCAAGAGATATTTGAGTTTTCCCTAAATTTACATTAAAGTTAACTTTAGAAGTATTTAATTTTGAAATCATTTTTTGACGTTCTTCAGTTGTGGCAACAAGTCCTTTTGTTTGGAAAAAGTGTTGGTTTGTTAAGTTACCTAAAATGGATTCCAAAACAGGATAAGGAAAACATAGGCTTAATAATCCAAAATATTTTCCTGAAATTTGAACTTCAAATGTGATAAGTGCAACGATTTCACCGGAAGACGCAACTTGAATTGTTTCATAACTCTCTTCCAATCCCACGACATTTCCCTGAACTCTGACAACATTACCCCAAACTTCTTCCAATGTTTTTACAGCTCTTTCAATAATTTTTCTTGCCAAAGATTCTTCCACATCTGTTAAATCACGATATTTATCTTCGCAAATACCGATACCACCAAGCATTCTATCAACAATACTTGACAGAACTTCAAAACTTATGCCCAATAAAATTTGTCCGGGTAGTGGATTAAGTTCAAAAATACCGATGGTTAAAGGTGATGGCATTGACGTTATAAATTCATCATAAGTGAGTTGGTCGGTTGAAACGACATCAAGTTCTATATGCATTCTTAAAAATGCTGTTAATAATAGCGAAAATTGTCTTGAAAATTCTTTATGAATATCCTGCAAAGATTTTAAATGGTCTTTCGAAAATTTATCCGGACGCCGGAAATTGTATAATTTATAACCTTTTTTTGCACCACGAGATTTCAAACGATTAGCTGATTTTTCGCTTGAAATAATTTCTTCATTTTTTGGTATATTTGGTGTGGTATTATCCATTTAACCTCTTTATTGAATAATAAATTGACCGAAGTTAACTCTCAGAACTTCTCTTTCTCCTGCAAATATAGCATTAACATTTTCTATAATTTGTTCTTTTGCAAGTTCTTTTCCCGGAACAGTTGCTAATTCCGCAGAAGTTTTGCTTGAAAGAGTTGTTATTATTGCATCTCTTATGGAAGGTTTAAATTGTTCCATTCGTTCAACGATTGCTTTGTTAGGGTCAGCAACTTCTCCTCCTCCATGTCCGCCGTGTCCGCCTCCGCCTTCAGTAGAGGCAAGAGCTGCTTCAGCTTCTTTATCTTCAGCTGATTTGGTAACTTCAAGTGCCACATTTACTTTTAGATATTTTCTTGCATTTACATCTGTTAAATTTAGAATAAAATCTCCTAAATCCAATATTATTCCTGCTTCTTGAACATCTTCTCCACCTTCTTCACCTTCAGCTGTTTCTTCGCCTGCAGGTGTTGTATTTAGTTTGATATTTTTAAGCATATTACTCTGAAGAAAATAATTTACGGTCAAAAATAATATGCATATTAAAATTGTTGATGCAATATTTATCAATACCATTTGTACGCTGGTATCTATACCCTTTTTTTCTTTATCTTCAACTTTTGGTTTTGTTTCTTTTGGTTCATTTGGTTTTGCCATTATTCCTCCAACTTTATTTTTTATTAAGAACTATTATATCAACTCTTCGATTTCTATTTCTACCATCAAGTGATGTATTATCAGCTATCGGCGAATATTCCCCATATCCTAATGCCGACAATCTTGACGGAGATATTTTTTTGGTATTTAACATGTATGAAATTATGTTTGTAGCTCTTGCTGTTGACAACTCCCAGTTTGACGGATATTGCGAACTTTTTATAGGAGTTGCGTCTGTATGTCCTTCTATTATAACAGGATTATCAATTTTAGTTAATACTTGTAATATTTCTTCCAATGTTTTTTTAGCTTCATTTTTTATTTTGGCTGAACCTGCATCAAATAAAATCGTGTTGTTAACTCTAATTACGATACCTCGCTCATCTTCAACCAACATTATTTTTTCTTTATCTATAAAGCTTTCTTCAAAAAATTTCAATAAATCTTCTTTACTTAAATTAACATTTGAATTATATTTCGGGTCGTTATTTGAGGTAAATTCATTTTTTGTAAATTGTTTTTTAATTTCTGTTTGAACCGCATCTACTTTTAGTGCATCACTTCTTGAAACAGCGAACATAACAAGAAACAACGCAAGTAACATTGTTACAAAATCCGCATAGGATATAACCCAGCGGTTTACATAATCTTTTGAATTTTCATAATAATCTTTTTTCATTTTGAATAAGTTAAAACTCCTTTATTATGAAATTTTAAATAAGAAACGAGTTTTTCTTCAATAATAGCAGGATTTTCTAATAATTGAATTGATAAAACTCCTTGCAAAATAATTTCTTTAAGTAATATTTTTTCTCTTAGTCTTTGTTTTAAGTTTCCTGCAATCGGAAGTAATATTAAATTAGCAAGCCCGACACCATAGAGAGTTGCTACAAATGCAGTTGCAATACCTGTTCCGAGAAGTTCTATATTTTCAATATTTCCCATAACATGAATTAATCCCATAACAGCTCCGACAACACCAAAAGTCGGAGAATATCCGCCCAATGCCTCAAATACACGTGAATTTATGAGTTCTTCTTCTTCCTCATAAGAAATTTCCGCAGATAAAATATCTCTTACAACTTGTTGATTATTTACGTCAATCGCCAGTTGTAAACCTCTTGCTAAAAATGGATTTTTAATTTCGCCGATTATTTCTTGTGCAGCTAAAAGCCCGTTAATCCTTGTATATTGAGCTATTTGGATAATTTCTTCAACTGTTTTTGTTTCGTCATTTTCTTCTTTTTTAAATATATCTTTAGCTTTTATAAACGCATTTAATATAATATGAGGTGAAAAATTAAGCAAAGAGGCACAAAAAGTTCCACCGACGACTATGAAAAAGGCACTTGGCTGAATTAGATTTAAAACATTTCCTCCGTCAAGTTTTTGCGTAATTAAGACCATTAAAATTCCTAAAATTAATGCAAAAATTGAAATTAAATTCACAAAAAGCCCCCTTTATCCCCACTCTATATATGACAATTTTATTACAGAACTTTTTTATTGATATCCTCCGCTTATATGAGATATTTGTGCTATAATTTTTGTAGCAGTAAAAAATGGAGAAATTTATGGAAATGACAACTATGAAAACAGATATTAAAGACATTAATCTTGCAGAACAAGGCAAGAATAATATAGAATGGGCTTTTAAAGATATGCCTGTTCTTAAAAAAATTCAAGAAAGATTTATCAAAGAACAACCGTTTAAGGGTTTAAAACTTTCAGCGTGTGTTCACGTAACAAAAGAAACAGCGGCACTTTGTGTTGTAATGAAAGCCGGCGGAGCTGATGCAGTGCTTGTTGCATCAAATCCATTATCAACTCAAGATGATGTTGCCGCAGCTTTGGTTAAATATTGGGAAATTCCTGTTTTCGGATATGCTGGAGAAAGTGTTGAAACTTATAAAGCTCACGTAAAAGAAGCTATTGAACGCAGACCCGACATTGTTATTGATGATGGCTGTGATATTGTATCAGCACTTCATGCCGATTATCCTGAAATTGCAGAAAATATAATCGGTTCAACCGAAGAAACGACAACAGGTATTATAAGATTGCAAGCTTTGGAAAGAGAAGGGGTTTTGAAGTTCCCTGCTGTTGGTGTAAATACAAGTATGACAAAACATTTGTATGATAATCGTT
>CAYYAL010000089.1:0-4558 GCA_964469445.1 uncultured Muribaculaceae bacterium | reverse complement strand
TGTTTACGATTTCCTTCTCCGACAATCATTCCTTTATAAACTCGTGTTTTCGGTGTTACAAAGAAAACGCCTCTGTCTTCAAATTGAGCCAATGCGTAAGGAATTGCTTCGCCTTCTTCAAAAGAAATGATAGAACCACTTCTTTGTTTTGGAATTTCTCCGGCAAAGTCATCATATCTATCGAAATTATGATAAATAATTCCTTCGCCCTTTGTCATTCTTATAAATTCATTTCTAAATCCGATTAAACCTCGAGCAGGAATATTAAATTCAAGTTGAGTTCGGGTTCCGTTTGTTTGCATATCTGTCATTAAAGCTTTTCTGCCTGCAAGTCTGTCAATACAAGTTCCTGCAAATTCAACCGGAACATCTATTACTAGATTTTCATACGGTTCACATTGTTTCCCGTCAATTGTTTTTAATATAACCTCAGGTTTTGAAACTTGAAACTCATAACCCTCACGACGCATTGTTTCTATCAAAATTCCCAAATGTAATTCGCCACGTCCTGAAACTTTGAAAACATCAGTATTTTCAGTATCCGCAACTCTTAAGCTTACATTTTTTTCTAATTCATCATAAAGTCTTTTTCTGATTTGTCTTGATGTAACAAATTTTCCTTCTTGACCCGCAAATGGACTGTCATTTACTGAAAAATTCATCATCAAAGTAGGTTCATCAATTTTTATTAAAGGTAGAGCGACAGGATTTGATAAAGAAGAAATTGTTTCTCCGATTTGAATATCTGAAAATCCTGCAATTCCAACAATATCACCTGCGAAAGCTTCTTGAATTTCAACTCGACCCAAGTCTTTAAATCCAAAAAGTTTTACAATTTTCCCTTTAATAATTTTGCCGTCTGATTGAATTAAAGAAACTTGTTCTTGTGATTTTAGAGAACCGTTTAAAATACGTCCGATTGCAATTCTTCCGACATATTCGTTATAATCCAAAGTTGTTACGTGAAATTGCAAATTAGCATTACAATCACCTTTTGGCGGTTTGATATTTTCTAAAATACAGTCTAAAAGCGGTTCAATAGTGTTGCTTTCATCTTTTAAATCTTTTTTTGCAATTCCTAAAACAGAACTTGAATAAATTATCGGAAAATCAAGCAATTCTTCATTATCAGTTAGTTCTGTAAATAAATCAAATACTAAATCTAAAGCTCTGTCTGGGTCAGCTGCGGGTTTATCAATTTTATTTATAACAACTATTATTTTAAGTCCCAGTTCAAGAGCTTTTGATAAAACAAATCTTGTTTGAGGCATAGGCCCTTCTGCAGCATCGACAATCAGCAAGGCACCGTCAACCATTCCGAGAACCCTCTCTACTTCTCCGCCGAAATCAGCGTGGCCGGGGGTGTCTACAACATTTATTTTGCAACCTTTATAATTGATTGAAATATTTTTAGAAAGAATTGTAATTCCTCTTTCTCTTTCTAAGTCATTTGAATCTAAAATGCAAGTTTGTACTTCTTGATTTTCTCTAAAAACGCCGCTTTGTTTAAGCATACAATCTACAAGGGTCGTTTTCCCATGGTCAACGTGAGCGATTATCGCTATATTTCTAAGGTTTTTAATGTTTTTCATTTTAATAATCTTCTATGGGCTAAATGTATTACAAAATAATAATAACATAAACAAAAAAAGATAAATAATTTATTTTTTAATTTCTTTATCTTTAATAATAAACGGTCTTACAAAAGCCCAAGTTCCGTAAGCACTTGTCAACAATCCGGCTATGCTTAAACCTTTTGAAAATTTAGGTTTATTTTTTATAAATGAACCTATTGTAAGCATTGTTGTTCCCATCATAATTCCTAAATAACCTTTAAAAATAGTTCTTGGTACAACAACAGTATCATTCATATCTGCGGAATTTTTTATATAACGATGAAAGGATGATAAAAAATCATGTTTTGGTTTTACTTCCTGATTTTTGTCATTTGGTTTTTGTGTCCATTGCGGAATATTTTTTATACTTTCTATTGGCATGATTTTTCTCCTGTTATTTTATATAAAAGACGAAAATTTTTTTTTTGTTACTTTAAAAAAATTTGGTTAATCGGGTAATTTAAATCCTGTTCTTATTATATATTATAAAAATTGAAAAAGGAGGTTTTATGTATAAATTTATCAAAATAACTTGTTTGATTTTAGTAATCGTAGGAGCTTTAAATTGGGGGTTAGTAGGGGCTTTTAACTTTGATTTAGTCGCAAAACTTTTCGGAGATATGAGTATTATTTCAAGAGCTGTATATGCTTTAGTCGGAGTTTCAGGTCTAATTCTTTTAATTATGTTACCTATTTGTTGTGCAAAATATAAAGATAATATGTAATTTAAAGTTAAGGCGGGCAGAATTTTCTGCCCGCCTTTTTTTATAGTTAAAACTTATGAAAAATTCATTACCATTTTTTAAAAATAAAAAATGCTGCCAGTATTATAAAAAGAAATCCGATAAGATAATTCCATTTGAATTCTTCTTTAAGATAAAGCACTGAAAAAATACAAAAAACAATTAGCGTAATAATTTCTTGAATTGTTTTTAATTGAGCTGCGGTATAAATTGAATGGCCAATTCTGTTTGCCGGAACTTGAAGACAATATTCAAAGAATGCAATCCCCCAACTAACAAGAATTACAATCCATAATGCTGTATTTTTATAGCGTAAATGCCCATACCATGCAAATGTCATAAAAATATTAGACATTGTCAACAAAATAATCGGCATAAAACTTTTTAACATATTTGAATTATATATCGAAAAAATTTTTATAAAAAATCTTTTTTAATCTAATTTAAATTACGCATTTTTTCATCAATTAAAGCAAATTGCATTAGTTTTGTTGTTGTATTCCAAGAAAATTCTTTATCAATTTTATCCACATTATCATAATTATTTTTATATTGTTCATAAGCTGTATACATTTTCGGGCATGGTGAATATTTTTTAATTTCCCTGTGGTGAAAATAATAGTCAATAAAATTATCTATCTTATTATCATCAAAATCATTAGTTTCTTTTATATAATTTGGGGCCATTTTAATTAAATTTTGAGTAGGTATAAAACCATTTTATCTTCGTCAAGTAAATTACAGGATTGTATTTTATCCTTAAAATAAGATAAGGTCATACCACTGCAAGCATAATCATTAAAAATAATTTTTTTATCACAATTTTTTAAAAAATCTTTTGTCAATCCTAATTTATTAAAATAAGTTGTTAAGTCTTGTAAGTGGGCAACTCGTGAAAACGGAAATATCTTAGCTTCAACTCCATCAAGTTCAAACATTTTTGCAAAGAGTGCCGGAGAAGCTCCTATTGAAGCGAAAACATAACCTTCGGGATATTTTTCATCTAATGTAGATTTTATGCAGTTATAAGCTTTTTTAATTACTTTTAAATCATTTTTAACACTATCGTTATAAGAATTGTAAGGTTTATTAACAAATTCTCTTAAAATTTCTTTTTCTTTTTTGTTTAATTTTTTATATTCTTTTAATCCAAATTTGTCGAATTTTCTAAATTTAGGAACCTCATCATTAACAGCATCAATCCAGTTTGTATTAACATATTTCCCTTCTTCTCTTTCAAACGTAAATCCTTCTTCAATAGAGCCGAAAGAAACAGTATCTTTTGATAACGGTTTTAAAGAATTGCTACTGAAATAAGCCTTTTTAAAAGGCATTGTTGAATTAGGGGTTTGTATCTTAAAATTTATAGGTAAAAATTGCATACTAAGCAAAAAATCATAAAAAAATTTTTTGCTATTTTTTTTACTTTTTATCTTTTATTTGTTATATCTTGAGAAAACCCGACAAACCCAATTCCGGCACCATCTTCAGTTAAAACAGGTGTTTTAAGTATTTTTACAAGGCGATTTTGCCCGTTTATATTTGTTTTAACTTCAACGCTACTTGCCTTTTTTGAGTTAAGCACATATTCATCTTGTTTTCTTAGAATTTCTAAATTTTCTGCATCATACAATTTATTTGATTGTAAAACCGTTGCAATATTATTTCCTGAAAGTTGGTCATCTGAAATTCCGTAAAACTTTTTATAATAATCGTTTACAATAACATATCTATTTTCTTTATCTTTGACCCAAATAGGAATAGGAACACAATCCAAAATAGTTTTAAATAAAGCACTCTTGCCTTTTAATTCTTTATTAACTAAAAATCTATCAGTAATATCTCTGGAAATTCCTTCAATTCCGATTAAATTTCCATGTGTATCAAAAAGAGGTGATTTTACGGTTTCTATTAACATTTTACCGAGCTTGGCATGTTCAATCCAATCAGAATCAACAACCGGTTTTTTTGTATCAATAACTTTTTTATCTTGAATCATAAAAGCTTGAGCACTTTTTGCAGGATAAATTTCATAATCATATTTTCCGACCATTTCCGCAGATGAGCTTAATCCTGCTAACTCAGCAGTAGATTCTGATACAGCTCTGTAAATGCCGTCTAAATCTTTAAAAAATATATATTCATTAGTTGAAGCTAAATAATTTTTAAAAAGATTTTGACTAAATTCTATTTCATTTT
>CAYYAL010000088.1:0-4609 GCA_964469445.1 uncultured Muribaculaceae bacterium | reverse complement strand
AATCCGCCATCAATACAAGCCTTACAAATTTCAAAATCTGCACCGTGGTCTAAGTGCAATGCAATTGGCACAGTTGTTGTAGCAAGAGCTGCTTCAACCAATTTAATTAAATAAGTTTGGTTTGCATATTTTCTTGCACCTGCTGAAACTTGAAGGATTAACGGAGAACGTGTTTCTTCAGCTGCTTCTGCAATTGCTTGAAGAATTTCCATATTGTTTACATTATAAGCTCCGATTGCATATTTGCCTTCTAAAGCTCTTTTGAACATTTCGTTTGTTCCTACTAATTTTCTTTCGCTCATTAAAAAACTCCTTATTTTTATAACCTTTTACAAATTTCAGGGTACATCAAAGAAAATTATTATTCAAGTGTTAATGGGTATAAAATTAAACAAAATTACTATTTACAGGCTTTACAATAAGAATTTTTTTCAAGGTTTATTATTTTAAAATTATAGGTTAAAGCATTGTAAGTTAAAAGTTTGTTTTGAAGATTATCTCCGATATTTAGGATTAATTTTACGACTTCTGTTGATTGAATTGAAGCGATTGTCGAAACAATTGGACTTAAAATACCTTTTGGAATTTCTACGACATGTTTATTTTCAATAATACATTCCAAGCATGCCGTTTTGTGTGGAATTATCGTCATAACTTGTCCTGAAAATTCCGCAACACCGGCATGTATTAAAGGTAAATTTGTTTTTAATGCGATTTTATTCAATAAAAACTTTGAATTATATTCATCAAAACAATCTATGATTATATCGTAATCTTTAACTATATTTTGATAATTATTTTCATTAAGCCTTATGGGGTAAGTATTTACATTAATTTGCGGGTTAAATTTATTTATAAAATTTTTTGCAGAATTTACTTTTAATTCATCTGGATTATTGTGAATAAATTGGCGATTAAGATTTGAAATTTCCACATTATCATTGTCAATAAGCCCTATTTGCCCAATTCCGAGTGCGGAAAGGTTTGCTATAATGTTTGAGCCAAGCCCTCCGCAACCGCAAACTAATATTTTTGCCGATGCAAGCTTTTTTTGTCCATCAATTCCTATTAAATCTATATTTCTTTTGTATCGTTGCAAATTCTTCCCCTTTTATGAAATCCGTAATCTGTGGAAATGCTTCTGCCGATTGATTTAATTTTATCATTAAAAGAATTTTTTAAATCTTCAGCATTGTCATTAGTACCTGCTTTATTAGGATAAATCTCATATTTTTGTTTGTAAATTGTATCCAAAATATTCGGCATAATAACGTTTGCACCAGATTGCAAAGCTAAAATTCTTCCGTTCGGGTTAAGTGTTTCCATCGCAGTTGTTGCCGGAATATTTATATCAGGAAGCAAAAGACGAGTTATCGCCATAACTTTTAATGCTAGTGTGAAATCTCCTGCATGTTCTTCCTTTAGCGGAGTGTCTGGGTGAGGGATAAAAGGGCCTATGCCAATCATATCTGCATCAATTTCTTTGAAAAATAAGATGTCATCGGCAAGCGAAGATAATGTTTGATTAGGAAGTCCGACAAGACAACCGCAACCGACTTCAAACCCTGCTTTTTTAAGATTGTAAAGGCAGTTTTTTCTGTTTTCTAAAGACATATTAGGGTGCATTTTTTTGTATAGATTTTCGTCAGTTGTTTCTATTCTGAGTAAAAATCTGTCAGCACCTGCTTTTTTGTATGCAGAATATTCCTCAAAACTTTTTTCGCCAATTCCGAGAGTTATTGCTATGTTCATCTTTTTGATTTCGGAAATAATTTTGCAAAGAAAGTCGGTTGAATAAAAATCATCTTCACCGGATTGAAGAACAATTGTTTTAAACCCCAAATTGACGGCAGATTTTGCAGCATCTAAAATTTCTTTTTCTGATAAACGATAGCGTTCAATTTTTTTGTTTCCGCTTCTAATTCCGCAATAGAAACAATTTCGCTTGCAAATATTAGAAAATTCAATTAACGCCCGAAGATGAATTTCGTCCCCGACAAATTTTTTTCTGATATTATCAGCGGTTTTGAAAAGTAAGTCGTTAAAAGAATTATCGGCAAGAAGCTTTATAATATCTTCCTTATGAAGCGAATGAGATTTTTCAGCGTTTAAAATAATATCTTGCATAAAAAGATTATACAATAAAATGCAGTTAAATTTTTATTTGTAAAGAGTGTTAAAAACTTGCTCCCAAAAAAAATCTTTTATATTATTATATTTGAGAGAGTGTGTTTGAAAAAATAAAGGTTTAAAGATGCAACGTATTGATATGATTGAAGCGGTTGGTAAAAAATACCTTCAGTCTAATATTGAAAATGGTGAATTTAGTTATCAAAAAGAATTATTTATACCCATCAAGGGTCATAAGTTTTTAGATTTGAGATTTGTAAAAGAAAATGTTTCGGTTTTGATTGAAACTAAACAGAAATTTTCTGAAAAAGATGAAATTCAATTGTTTCAATATATTGAATTGGAAAAAAAATTAACAAATAATAAAATTATTGCGATATTGGCTAATACTTCTAATGATAAAATTAAGGTTTGGCAAAATGGGATTTTGCTTGTAAATGAAACAAAATTAAGAACAATTGATGAATATATAGAATTTTTTAGTGAAATTAGACAAAATAACAAAGAAAAAGTTATGATTTCAACTTATAAATTGAATGAACTTTTGCATAAAAATGATATTGACGAAGCTTTAAGAAGTCAGTTTGTAGGAACTTGTTTACTCGCACTTAAAAATGAGCTTGTTTATAAAAATATGACCACACATTTAATAATAGAAGGTATTAAAGAAAAATTAAGTACATTACTTAAAAGCGATACATCTGATGCCAGAAAAGAAAAATTAAATATTTTATATAATAATGTATTAACTAACCAAAAAGTTAAAGCGTTAAGTAAACAAGATTTTATAAGAATTTTAGACTATATAAATGACAATATAAAACCTTTCATTGATGATAAAACTAATGCTGGTCAGGATTTATTAAATCTATTTTTTACAACATTTAATAAATATGTTGGGAAAAAAGATAAAAATCAGGCTTATACGCCTGACCATATAGTTCATTTTATGTGTCGGGTGGCAAGAATTGATAGAAATTCGGTTGTACTTGACCCAACATGTGGGTCGGGGGCTTTCCTAGTTCAAGCAATGACAAAAGCTATTTCACAATGCAAGACAGATTCTGAAAAAAATAACGTCAAAGATAAACAAATTTTAGGAATTGAATCTGAAGAAAAAGCATTTGGGCTTTCTACGACAAATATGTTAATACATGGTGATGGCAATTCTAACATAATTAAATCAAGTTGTTTTGATAAAGCCGATTGGATAAAAAAACATCAAGTAAATACTGTTTTGATGAACCCTCCTTATAATGCAAAACCTGTTAATATATCTAAAGAAATTACTAAAAATTGGAAAAAAGATATAAAAGAAGATCCGACAAAAGGTTTTTGTTTCGTTCAATATATTGCAGATACCGTAAAAAATGGGAAATTATTGTGTCTTTTGCCGTTAGCTTGTGCAATAGGAAATTCTTATGAAATAGAAGAATGTAAAAGAAAAATCTTAGAAAATAATACATTAGAAGCTGTATTTACGTTACCACCTGAAATGTTTCATCCAGGAGCCAGTGCAAATGCTTGCTGTATGGTTTTTAATTTAAATAAACCACATCCTGAAAATTATGAAACATTTTTCGGCTATTACAAAGATGACGGTTTTGTTAAAAAGAAAAACTTAGGTCGTGTTGATGTTGTTAATAAGTGGCAAGATATAGAAGACGAATGGTTTTCTTTGTACGAAAACAGAATTGAAAAAGCAGGCATGTCTGCAAGAAAAAAAGTTTCATACTTGGACGAGTGGCTTTGTGAAGCTTATATGGAAACAGATTATAGTAATCTCGCAAAAGTCGATTTTGAAAAAAAGATTAGAAATTATTTTGCGTATTTAATCAGTTGTAATAAGCATTATGATTTATACAAAAATATAAAGAAAATTTGTTTAAAAAAAGAAGCTATTGAAATAAATTATACGTCTTGGAAAAAATTTAAAATAAGCGATTTGTTTGATGTTGAATTGTCCAAGGGTGATTTAAAAATTAATGATTGTGAAGTTGGAGAAATTCCTTTAATATCTTCAGGCGAAACTGAAAACGGTTGCGTTGGTTTAATTGATGAAAATGGAGATGGAAAAGCCGAAATTTTTGCAGGAAATAAAATAACTGTTGATATGTTCTGCAACGCTTTTTATCAACCCCAAAAATTTTATGCGGTAAGTCACGGCAGAGTTAATATTTTATCACCGAAATTTGATATGAATGTCTTTAGCGGAATATTCATTTCAACTTTAATTAATAAGGAAAAATTCAGATTTACTTATGGCAGAGCTGTATATAGTAATGTTATTTCTGATTTAGAATTATATCTTCCTGTTATAAAAAATGGAGAACCGGATTATATTGCAATGGAAAATCATATTAAATCTCTACCTTATAGTGATTTAATATAAAAAAAGACCGTTTTCACGGTCTTTTTTTTAAAATATGGGCGTTGAGAGACTCGAACTCCCGACCCTTTCGGTGTAAACGAAACGCTC
>CAYYAL010000087.1:0-4792 GCA_964469445.1 uncultured Muribaculaceae bacterium | reverse complement strand
GATTAAGAAATGAATTTTAAAAAAATTATAGAAGAGAAGAAATCATATATAAAAAGTGTAATCTCAAAGATTACACCGGAAAATGACGAAGACTTAGAACAAGAAGTCTATATTAAAATATGGAAAAATGCAGATAAATACGAAGAAAAAGGTAAATTCAATGCTTGGATAAACACAATTACCGCAAACATCACTAAAGACTACTTAAAAAAAATGAAAAATTACAATTTTTCAAACAATGAAATTTTAACTTCAATCCCTGATACAAAGCCATCTCCTGAAAACACATTTAACCAAAAACTCAGGCAAAAAAGAATTATAAATGCCATTAATAATCTAAATAAAAATTTCAAAGAAATAATTATAATGTATGAATTTGAGGGAAAATCCTATGAAGAAATTTCAAAAAAAATAAAATGTCCACTCGGTACCGTAAAATCAAGATTATACAACGCAAAAAAAATACTTGCAGAAGAATTAAAAAACTTATTATAGAAAGGAGTTTTTATGAGAAAATTTTTATTAACAGCTATCGTTACATTTACTATGACAGGAATGAGTGCTTTTGCATTTCCGCCACCACCTCCTCCTGAATGTGAAGGGTTCCCGCCTCCGCCACCGCACCAAAAACAAATGAATAAAGCTGATTTTGAGAAAATGAAACAAGAAATGGACGCCAAAAAACAAGAATTTGACAAACGTCTTAATCTAACTGAAACTCAAAAAGAACAAGCTAAAGCGATAAGACTCAAAGGTCATAAAGAAATTAAGCCTATATTGAAAAAAATAAATGAAAAAAGACAAGCAATCGGAGAAATCCGCAGAAGCAATCTTTCTATCGCTGAACAAGATAAAAAAGTTGAAGTTTTGAAAAAAGATATCAAAGCTCTTAAGAAAAAAGCTGATACACTTCGTAAAGCCAACATGAAAGAATTTGAAGCTATCTTAACTGATACACAGAAAAAAGAACTTCAAAAAATGAAAAAAGAAGGCGAATTAAGACATAAACAAATGAGAAAAGATAGAGTTTAAAAATAAATAATTCTCTAAAATAAGGCGGATTTCGATAAAATCGAAATCCGCCTTATTTACAAAAAGCCGATGGGGGGAATTGAACCCCCGACCTACTGATTACGAATCAGTTGCTCTACCCCTGAGCCACATCGGCATAATTCCAATTATAATAATATAATACATTAAAATTATTTTTTGAAAACTTTTTATTCAAGTCAATTTTTTAAAAAAATGTAACATTTAATTAAAAAAGTATATCAAAACCATTGCGGAAATAGCATTTTAACGTAATAATGTAGCTGTTAGTGACTGGGAAGATTGATATTATATGTTAGATTTAGCCGTAAACCCGACTAGGTTGGGTTACAGCAACAAAATAGTTTTCTTGGGAAGGGCTTATAATCAGGATTATTGGCAAACAAGGGTTCCGAAGCCTGACGTAAAAACGCCGAAAAAAGAAAAACCGGTTGAATTACCTGATGTTTCATTTTTTATGGCAACTGGTATTATTCAAAATGCTAACAAGGCAGGCTTATCAGTCGATCAATATTTAAGAATGTATTTAAAACCACTGACTTACGTACCAAAAGTTACCCCTGAAAAAAGTCGTTCTGCAAAAATAGGTGACACAAAAGTTACAACACTTATCGACGGAGAACAAATTTTTGACAAAACAATTAATTATATAAAAAATGCGGAAAAATCTATTCAAGTCGAAATGTTTGAATTTCAAAATTTACGAATTGATGCTCATAAATGGCCGACGAACGGTTCCGAAGTTGTTCCGGGGTTTGAACAACAACAAAGCATTTTACCTATGTTAATAAGTAAGAAAAAAGAAAATCCTGATTTAAAAATTCAAATAATTCTTGATGCACACAAATGGTATATGAATGGACATGGCGAAAGAGATAGGCATTATAATAACCAAGATATGATAAAATATCTGAAAAAAAACGGAATTGATGTCGTTCCTTACCCAAGAGCCTCTCAGCAGGGAGCATCTTTACAACACGTCAAAATACTCGCGGTTGACGGCAAAAAACTTATAATCGGCGGTATGAATTGGGGAACGCATTCTCCTGCAAACCATGATGCATGTGTCGCAATAGAAACCTTACCGAATAAAAAAGCCTCTGAAGTAGATAATATCATTGAAAATATTTTCAACAAAGATTGGGCTTTTGCTTGGCAACGTTTGGGCAAAACAAAATTTGTAATTGGGCCTTTAAATGAACAAGAACAAGATAATTACAACGGCTTAAATAAAGAAATAAAACAAGAAAATATTGATTATATGAGAGCGGTCGGGGAATTATTTAACAATCCTGAAGACAAATTAAGATATGAAGAAAATCGTCTTGATATAATTCCGACAAATCCTATCGAAAATCCAAAAATAGAAATTCTTGCATCAAAACCGAAAGAATTAGAGTTAACAGGACAAAATGGCGAAGAAACCGTTCATAATTATGTGAAAAATAAACTTGAAACTTCTCAAAAAATCATTGCAGAACTTTTTGTTTTATCTCACAAAGAGTTTATAGAAACTGTTATCAAACGAAGTAAAAATAAAGAACTTGATGCGAGATTTATCGTATCATCTGAAATATTAGAAGAATTTCCATTCTGCAGAAAAGCTTATAATGAATTAAAAGCAAACAATATTCCTGTAAGAGTTTACGATTCGAACGAAAAAATAAACCAAAGAATGCACAATAAATGGGCTATTTTTGATGATAAAGATGTATTAATAGGTTCTGCAAACTGGTCTGGTATGGCAATGGACCAAAACTTAAAAAAAGGAAAACGAGAAGATTACAAACTTCATTCCGCGAAAATAGATGAAGAAATAAAAGGTTATGTAAAAGAAGTTGCAGAATTTGAAGACAAATTGGGTATCCCATCTTTATCAGAATTTATTAATTACGAAGATTTAAAAAATAGAAGAAAACAATTAAAAAAAGCCAATGCCTTGATTGACAAAAATGGCGAGGTCTCAATTGAAATTCAAAATAAACAATATTTATTTACTAAAGTCGATAAATCAGATTTAAGCACAATTTTAGGTTACTATGAAATTATAAACAAACGAAATAACGCAAAAGAGCGTTACAAAAGAGGAAACAACGAATGTGCAGTAGCCTTTGAAAATACAACCCTCGCAAAAGTTTTTTCAAGACAATTTGAAAAAGATTGGAAAGTTTCTGTTTCTGAAATGGAAAAACTAAGAGGTAAAATAATTCAATTTCCTACATTTGAAGGGAAAAAGCCAGAAAAACAACTGGATATAATGGGGTAAATAAATGAAAATTCAACCAATTAACATTATAAATAGCAACAGAATTCAAATAAAATCAAATAAAAATGATTTTATGTACAATCCTATGCGAGAAAATCAAAAAGAATTAAGTAATTTTGCATACAAACCGCTTTCTTTTAAAGGAACTTGGTTTGAAGAAAATTATGTAAATAAGGTTGATGATAAAGAATATCAAGGAAAAAATTTATATGAAGACGGATTTATAGATTTTGAAAAAGTCGGGTGGGAAAATTTATCAAAAGAACCATTGGATTTAAAAAATGCAACAGAAACAGAGTTTTATGCATTCCAACATGCAAATGCACTTGCTGAGACAAACGATACAACTTGGGTCAGAAGATATAATAAATTTAATGTTACAAAGCCACTCGCAGTACCGCATACACTCAATTCGCAAGCATCTGACAAAACTTTTGCCGAAAATTTAGGTCAGCTTTTAAATCCTAAACGTTGTTTTTCTTTAGACATTCCGATTACAGATGAAAATGACAATTTGAATTTAGATTGCGTAATTTTTGATACAGAAACAACCGGTATAAATTATGACAATCCGAATAAACCTCTTGATAAAATCATTCAAATCGGTGCTATTCAGATGAAAAACGGAAAAATTGTTGAAGAAAGTGCATATAATCAACTAATAAATCCTGAAATGTCAATTTCACAAGGGGCAAGTGCTGTTCATGGCATTACAAATGATATGCTTAAAGATAAACCGACTATGGAACAAGTTTTAAAACCTTTTGTCAACGACTACTTAACAAAGAAAAACGGAATAATTGTTGCGTATAATTCAAAATTTGATATTTCAATGTTAAACAACAGTATTGAAGAACATAACAAATATTCAAAAGATTATTTAAAGAAAAAACAACCTTACAAAGTGATAGACCCGTTTGTATTAATGCAAAGAATTCACCCTTATGTCGGAGCAAGAAAAAAACTTTCGGAACAATATAAATTTTTCTTCTGCAAAAATATGGAAAATGCCCATGATGCTTTTGCCGACGTAAAAGGTACTGCTGATATGCTTAAATATTCGCTTTACTATCTAAGCAAACACAGAGTTGATAAATCAAAACCTTTAACTTTAAGAGAAGTTTTAATCTTCCAAAACGGGTTTGAAACCCCGAATATTGATATAAAACTTGATAAAGAAGGTTGCAATACCGCTGTAAACTTTGATAAATCTTATAAATTTAAGCCCGTAAATGTTATAAATTATTTTGAAGGGTATAAATTAACTAAAAAAACGTTAAAAGAACTTGAACCGATTATCGGCAGTGATAACGCAAATAAACTCAGAAAACAAAAAGTTGAAGACAAACTTATAGATTTGACATCTGAAAGCGGTTTGCCTATAAATCCTGCTGAAACAAAAGCAGGTGGAGTTGAAAATGCTTTTTATGTTATGAAAAATAATTTTGAAAAAGTAATTGGATTTGCAAAATTGGA
>CAYYAL010000086.1:0-4970 GCA_964469445.1 uncultured Muribaculaceae bacterium | reverse complement strand
TTTGTTTCAGCCGTAATCGTTATTGTATCTGTCTTTTTAAGCAGTCTTAAAATGCCTGCATATATTTTATCTATCAAAGTATTTTCAAACTTTATTCCGTTCGGAATTTCTTTAAAAATCCAGTTTAAATGATTTTTTAAAGAATATCTCTGTATCCTGTCAATTTTAATAACCTTAAACCCTGCTTTTTTTAATAATAGTTTCAGAGATTTCTCATTATAAGAAAATAAATGCGGACTCCAATATGTGAATTGAGAAAAAGCCTTATTCTTATACAATGTCAAAAGTGCATCGTCAGAATTCGGAACTTCTATAACAATTTTTCCATCTTTATTTAAAATATTTTTAAAATTTTTCAACAATTCTATTGGATTTTTTATATGTTCCAGAACGTGAAACATAAATATTGTATCAAATTTTTTATCCGCTAAATCATTTATTGATGAAAAAACTTTCAAATTTTCTTTCTCAAAATGTTCACGAAGCCCCAAATCAAGTTCAATTCCGATAACATCTTTTGCCAAATTGTTTGCCATAGCCAAAAAATCAGCAGGCCCGCAACCAAAATCTAAAATATTTTTATCTTCAATCAGATTTATATGCTTTTGAACACGTTGAATATTATCTTGATGAATTGAATCTATCCAATCTTGAACCTCAATTCCACTGTGCATTTGAGAAGTTTCATAAAAGTTTTCATCAATATGTTCAAATGAAGATAAAAAAACAAGTCCGCAATTTTTACACTCAAAAATTTCTAAAGAATCATTATCTCTAACTTTTCCCTCTCGTTTTTTTAAGTCGTTACTTCCGCAAAGGTAACAAGCATTATTCATTTATATCTCCGAGTGATTGTTCTACAATCGCCGCAATCATATGCCCAATCATTATATGCGATTCTTGAATAATCGGCGTATCATTTGACGGAATTTTAAGCGAAATATCAGCAACTTTATCACCTAAACAAGGCGTAGAACCTGTTAATAAAACAGTTTTAATATTCTTCTTCTTCGCTTCTTCCATCGCTCTTATAATGTTTTTTGATTTTCCTGACGTAGAAATTGCTATAAAAATATCGCCTTCAATCCCGTTTCCGTTAATTTGTCTTGAAAAAACTTCCGAAAAATCATAATCATTACTTATTGAGGTTAAAACCGAAGTGTTTGTCGTAAGTGCTATCGCATTAAGTGGTTTTCTGTCATTTTTAAACTTGGATACAAATTCACAAGCTATATGCTGTGCATCTGCCGCAGAACCACCATTTCCTGCTATTAAAACCTTTTTAAATTTCAAATAAGCATCTATTATAAGATTGGAAACTTCTTCTATCTGACCTATTAAAACTTCATCTTTTAATATAATTTCCTTAGTTTTAAGTGAATTTAACGTATATTCCTTTATAAATTCTTCGTACATACTATTTTACCCTTTCCCTACACAAAAATATTCAAATCCCATTTTTTGTAAATTATCTTTATCATACTGATTTCTTCCATCAAAAATTATAGGCTGATTTAAAAGTTTTTTAACTTTCTCGAAATCAGGTTCTCTGAATTCATTCCATTCTGTAATTAATAACATCGCATCAGCTCCTTCAAGTGCATCATAAGCATTTTTTGCATAATAAATTTTATCCTTAAAAATTTTTTTTGCAAGTTCAAAAGCCTTTGAATCAAATGCTCTTACTTTAGCACCTAAGGACAATAATGCTTCAATAATTGTAATAGAAGGGGCTTCCCTCATATCATTCGTCTTCGGCTTAAACGCAAGCCCCCAAATTCCAAAAGTTTTACCAGATAAATTCTTACCGAATTTTTTCGTAATTTTATCTATAAAAAATTGTCGTTGACGTTTATTAATTTTATCGGCTGATGTCAACAATTCACAATCGTAAGAATGTTCTTTTGCAGTATTTATAATAGCTTTTACATCTTTAGGAAAACAACTTCCGCCATAACCAAGCCCCGGAAATAAAAATTTTGAGCCTATTCTGTTATCAGCACACATTCCTTTTCGAACCATTTCAACATCTGCACCAACTCTTTCACAAATATTTGCAATTTCATTTATATAAGATATTTTAACCGCCAAAAAAGCATTTGAAGCGTACTTTACCATCTCTGCAGATTTAATATCCATTATTAAAATAGGATTTCCTGTTCTGACAAAAGGAGAATAAAGTTCTTGCATAATCTTTGTTGATTTACCAGAATTTGACCCGATAATCACTCTGTCAGGTTTCAAAAAATCTTCAACAGCAGCACCTTGTTTCAGAAATTCAGGATTTGAAACAACATCAAAATCTTCGCTTGTTTTTTGTTTTATTATTTCAAAAACTTTTTCCGCAGTCCCGACAGGAACAGTTGATTTGTCAACAATAACCTTATAACCGTTAAGACTTTCCCCTATTTGTTCCGCAACTTGAAATACATATTGTAAATCGGCAGAACCGTCTTCGTCTTGAGGAGTTCCCACCGCAATAAAGCATATTAAAGATTTTTCAACCGAAGATTTTAAATCACTGGTAAAAAGTAAGCGACCTTCTTTAACATTTGATAAAATAAGTTCTTCCAAATTGGGTTCATAAATAGGAATTATGCCTTTTTTTAATGAATTTAATTTGTTTTCATCTTTATCAACGCAAATAACATCGTTTCCCATCTCAGCAAGACAGGTTCCAACAACTAATCCGACATATCCTGTTCCAATTACACAAACCTTCATTACAACTTAATCTCCATTTTATTCTTAAAATAATCTATGGTTTGATTTATCCCTTCATTTATATCAATAACAGGTCGCCAATCTAGTTCCGCATTTGCAAGTAAAATATCAGGTTTACGCTTTGTAGGATCATCACTCGGCAGGGCTTTATAAACTATTTTCGATTTAGAATTCGTAAATTTTATTATCAAATCAGCAAATTCCAAAATAGTTCTTTCATTAGGATTGCCCAAATTAACAGGACCTGTAAAATCATCTTTGGAATTCATCATTTTAATAAGCCCGCCTACTAAATCGGAAACATAACAAAACGAACGAGTTTGAGAACCATCGCCATAAATTGTAATATCTTTTTCCGTAAGAGCTTGCGTTATAAAATTTGAAACAACTCTGCCGTCATTTTTGTCCATATTAGGCCCGTAAGTATTAAAAATTCTCACGATTTTTGTTCTTAAACCGAACATTCTTCTATAATCCATAATCAAAGTTTCGGCACATCTTTTTCCTTCATCATAACAGCTTCTTATCCCGACAGGATTAACATTACCCCAGTAAGTTTCTTTTTGAGGGTGAATTTTAGGATCGCCGTAAACTTCACTTGTAGACGTTTGTAATAGTTTTGCATCATATTTTTTAGCAAGTTCAAGCATATTTAAAATGCCTAAAACCGAAATTTTAGTAGTTTGAATAGGATTTTTCTGATAAGCAGGTGGACTTGCAGGACAAGCTAAATTATAAATTTCATCAATTTTTATATCAATAGGGTTGATTATATCATGTTCAATCAGCTCAAAATTTTTGTTATCAAGTAAATTTTGAATATTTTCCTTAGAGCCTGTAAAAAAATTATCTAAACAAATAACATAATTACCTTCATCGACAAGCCTTTTGCATAAATGGCTTCCGATAAATCCTGCTCCGCCCGTAACAAGAATTCTCTTCATCAACAACTCCTTTACCCAAATTATATTACAAAAATAAATTTATGGTATAATTTAGCAAAAAGAGGTGTTTTATTATGATTTTAGTAACAGGCGGTGCCGGATACATAGGAAGTCATTGTGCTTTGGAATTATTAAGACAAGGCTATGATGTTGTAATTTTCGACAATCTTGAAACAGGTCATATTGAAATTGTAAATAAATTAAAACAAGCCGATTTTAAAGGTAAAATAATAGATTTTATAAAAGGCGATTTGAGAAATTCTGAAGATATTTCAGAAGTTTTTAAAAAGCATAAAATAGAAGCAGTTATTCACTTTGCAGCATATTCTCTTGTTGAAGAATCAGTAAAAAATCCTGCAAAATATTATATGAATAATGTTTACGGTTCAATGAATTTATTTAATGCAATGGTTGAAAATGATGTTAAAAAAATCGTCTTTTCATCAACCTGTGCAACATACGGAGAACCGACTTACGTTCCGATTGACGAAAAACACCCGCAAAGCCCTATCAATCCTTACGGAATGTCAAAATTAATGATAGAAAAAATATTAGACGATTATAATATGGCTTATAATTTAAAAAGCGTAAGACTAAGATATTTTAACGTAGCAGGAGCAAGCGAAACAGGCTTGACCGGTGAATGGCACGATATTGAAACACATTTAATTCCAAATATTTTAAAATCAACATTTAACCAATCAAAAACATTCAAAATGTTTGGCGAAGACTATGATACACCGGACGGAACTTGCATAAGAGATTACGTAAATGTAGAAGACTTGGCGGAAGCTCATATTTTGGCTTTAAAATATTTATCAAAAGGCGGAGAAACGGATTTCTTTAATGTCGGGACAGGAAACGGCGACAGTGTTAAATCAGTTTTTGAAGCATGCGAAAAAATTACGGAAACAAAAATACCGGTCGAAAAATGTGCGAGAAGAGCAGGTGATCCTGCAAAACTGATTGCGGATAATAGAAAAGTAAAAGAATTTTTAAAATGGAATAACAAAAGAACATTGGAAAATTCTGTAAAAACAGCTTATAATTGGGAAAAAGAATTAAATAAAAGTTTAATTTTGAATAAATAGCTTTACAATAAAAATTTTTTTAATTATAATTAGGCATGTAATTCTTTGCTGATATCTTCTAAAAAAGCAAGGGTGCAAAGAAAAATTGAATACAAAATCTGCAAATTAAAAGACCAAGCAGAAAAGCAAAATAATCCTCAGTAGCTCAATGGCGGAGCAACCGGCTGTTAACCGGTAGGCTGTTGGTTCGAGTCCAACCTGGGGAGTTTTT
>CAYYAL010000085.1:0-4970 GCA_964469445.1 uncultured Muribaculaceae bacterium | reverse complement strand
ACCGCAAACGGAAGAATATTAGCTTATGCCGGCGGAAAAGATTATTCTAAAACGCAATACGACAGAGTTCAAGCAATAAGACCTCCCGGATCAGCGTTTAAACCCATTACCTACGCAGCAGCTTTAGAAAAAGGCTTGGACCCTAACGATATGGTTGACGATTTACCTTTTAAAATCGGCAATTGGGCTCCAAAAAATTACGGAAACAAATACAGAGGTCCAATTCCTGTCTACACAGCATTAATGGTGTCTTCAAATGTTTGTGCGGCGAGAATTATCCAATACACAGGTATTAAATCTGTAATTCAAATGGCAAGAGTATTAGGTATTACAACGCCTATCGCATACGATTATACGATTGTATTAGGTTCTAACGGCGTAAAATTGTTTGAATTAACAAGAGCCTTCGGTGCTTTCGGAAACGGCGGATATAGAGTAGAACCTTATGCCATTGAAAGAGTTGAAAGTTCCAGAGGACAAATTCTTTATCAAGCACCTAAAACAAAAATTTCAAAAGTTCTTGACAATAACACAGCAGCCGCAATGACTTCTATCTTAAAAACAGTTATAACCTCTGGTACAGGTACAGCCGCTAATATCGGGAAACCTGTCGCAGGTAAAACAGGTACAACCGATGATTCAAAAGATGCTTGCTTTATAGGTTACACACCTAATGTCGTCGCAGGTGTTTGGGTCGGAAATGATGATAATACAAAAAACGGAAATATCACAGGTGGTACAGTTCCGGCTCTTATTTGGAAAGAAATTATGGCTGTCGCAACAGCCCCTTACGGAAACAACGATTTCGATTATCCGGCTGTCGAACTTAAAGCTTTCCGATTAAAGCAAAAACCTGTTGAAATAACTAAAGATGAAGCAAAAAAAATATTTGCTCAAGAAGAAGTCGGGGTTAATGTTGATGAAATGATGCCGTCTGACCTTATAAAGGATAACAAAAAAGTCAAAAAAGAAGAAAAAACACTTCCGCCGGAACAACCTAAACCATCTTTTGCACCTATACCTATGGCGGCACCAACAGGAATTAAAAATTAATAAAGTAAAAAGGAAATTAAAATGGAACAAGAAAAACAACAACAAGTTCAGCAACCAAAAGAAGTTATAAGACAATCTCGAATTCAAAAGCTTACGGAACTTGCAGATAAAGGCATTAATCCTTATCCTTATTCTTTTGATAAAGAAATTGATGCGGAAAAACTTCAAGAAAAATATATAAATCTTGAAGCGGGTGAAGAAACTGAAGACTCTTATTCCGTTGCTGGAAGAATTATGGCTATCAGAAATACAGGAATGTTTATTGATTTAATGGATTCTTCAGGAAAAATTCAAATTTTTTGCCATAAAGAAAATATGAGTGAAGATAAAATAAAATCACTAAAATTGCTTGATATAGGCGATATAATCGGCGTTGTCGGTACTATCAGAAGAACTCCGAGAGGCGAACTTTCTATAAAAGCAAAAGATTTCAAACTTTTATCAAAATCTCTTCTTCCTCTTCCTGAAAAATTTCATGGACTTACTGACGTTGAAACACGTTACAGACAACGTTATGTAGATTTAATTGTAAATAAAGAAGTTCGAGATACTTTCAAAAAAAGAAGTAAAATTATTCAAAAAATAAGAGAATTTCTTACTACTCAAGGATTTTTGGAAGTTGAAACGCCAATGCTTCAAACACAAGCAGGCGGAGCTTCTGCAAGACCTTTTATAACACATCACAACACTCTTGATATGGATATGTATTTAAGAATTGCTCCGGAACTTTATTTGAAAAGAATTCTTGTCGGCGGATTGAACGAAAAGATTTTTGAAATTAACAGAAATTTCAGAAATGAAGGAATTTCTCCTCGACATAATCCTGAATTCACAATGATAGAACTTTATCAAGCTTATGTGGATTATAACGAAATGATGGCGTTGACAGAAAATATGGTGGCATTTGTCGCTCAAGAAGTTTTGGGAACGACAAAAATAACTTACGGCGATAAAGAAATTGATTTGACACCGCCTTGGGATAGAAAAACCATGCTCGGTTGCGTTAAAGAAGCTACAGGATTTGATTTTAATGATGTATTTACGGCTCAAGAAGCTCAAGATATCGCTAAAAAATTAAATATTGAAATTGAAGGTAATGAAACTTGGGGACAAATTGTTGAAATGATTTTTGAAGAAAAAGTCGAACCAAGCTTAATTCAACCAATCCATATAATAGATTATCCTCGTGATATATCACCTTTGGCAAAAGTCCACAGAGATAACGATAGATTAACAGAAAGATTTGAAACAAGGGTAAACGGTTGGGAAATAGCAAATGCATTTTCAGAATTGACAGATCCGATAGACCAACGCCACAGATTTGAAGCACAAGCATTAGCAAAGGCTCAAGGCGATGAAGAAGCAATGTCTATTGATGAAGACTTTATTTGTGCATTAGAACATGGCATGCCTCCAGCAGGCGGTATGGGAATGGGTGTAGATAGATTAGTTATGTTATTAACTAATTCTCCTACAATCAGAGATGTTATAATGTTCCCTACAATGAAAAATAAAGAATTATAAACTTTTTTTAAAAGGCGGGCGAGGTATAACCTCGCCCGCCTTTTATTTTTTCAGGGTTTAAACTTTAAAGAAGCTCTATTAAAAAACCTTTTAACAAGATAAATTCGGCTAACCATTCAGCTACGACTATCTATAAAAAAGCAATGGTTTTTTAATAATTTTTTACAAAAATATTGTAAAACTTTTTTAAAAAAAGTTTTATGCCTAAATGCAATAATACCCTAAACTTTACAAAAATATAAATGAATTATGTAAAAAAATGAGCATGCATGATTAAAAATTTGCCCAAATTAAATTAGTTTGATTTAATATATATATACAAAGAAATTTGGGAGTGGGGCCGATAGAGTTCTTGCTTAAGGTCAAAAGTTTTTAAAGAGCAAGTTTTTTTATAGTCCTTAAATTACTTCAAAAAATGGATGAATAATTTAAAAAAAACTTTATAATAATATAAAGTGGAATAATTATCTCGGAGGCAAAATTGTTAGAACGCGGATATATACAAATATACACAGGTGATGGTAAAGGTAAAACTACAGCTTCATTAGGATTAGCAATGAGAGCTTTAGGACATGGTTGGAAAGTCCTTATCATACAATTTACAAAAGGAGATTCTGCAACTTCTTACGGAGAAATAAGTTCTGCTTCAAAATTTATGGAAAATTTAGAAGTTATGCAATGTGGTATGGATAGGGTTGTTTATTCTCACAACGTAAGCCTTGATGACTATAAAGAAGCTAAAAAAGGTTGGGACAAAGCTAAAGAAGCTATTAACAGTGGCGAATATCAATTGATTATTTTAGATGAAATAAATATTTGCGTTGCAATGAATATGATAAAACTTTCTGAAGTAAAAGAAGCATTAATCAATAAACCTGAACAATTAGAAATTGTTTTAACAGGAAGATATGCACACCCTGAATTACAAGCATTAGCACACCTTGTTACAGAAATGAAACCTGTAAAACATTACTTTGATATCGGGGTAATGGCTAGACAAGGTATTGAATATTAAAATATTGGAGATTAAGAATAGTTGAAAGAAGAGGCGGAATTTTTCAAAGAAATTCCGCCTCTTCTAATAATAAATTTTTTAATTACTAAGGAAATGTTCACAAGAAAAAACCCTGCGTAGACATGGCTTGCAGGCGAAGTGGGTTTTTTCTTGTGAACATTTCCCTTTAAAACATTTTCTTATATAATTATTTTCCCCTCACTTAATAAATTTACAAGCGACTAAAAATTTGATATTATTTAAAATATGGAAGATGTATTAGAAAATTTAAAAGAATTAGGATTAAATTCTTATGAAGCAAAAGTTTATTTGGCTTTACTTAAAAAATATCCGGCAACAGGATATGAAGTAAGTCAGCTTGCAAATATTCCCCAATCGAGAGCTTATGACACATTAAAGGCACTTGAGCAAAAGAATATAGCAACATCTTTTAACGGAAAACCTGTTACATATACCCCGATAAAACCGACGGAATTAACCAAAAGATATAAAAGAAAAATTAATTCGACAATAGAATATTTAGAAAAAAATCTTCCGAACGTAAAAAATGATTATATCGAACCTGTATTAAGCATTTCTGGTGGTTCTGCGATACGGGAAAAAGTTATTGAAATAATAAAAAATGCTAAGAAAGAAATTTTCTTAGAAATTTGGTCGCAAGACTTTAAATTTGTAGAACAATATTTAATTGATGCTTATAATCGAGGCGTTGAAATAAAAATTGTAGGATATGACAATTTTAAATTTAATTTTGGACTTGTTTATCAACATGAAAACGCAAAAGAAATAGAAACTTCTCTTGGCGGAAGAATGATAATTCTGGCAGTTGATAATAATGAAGGAATTGTAGGGGACAGTTCTTCAATCAAAAACGAAAATTATCAAGTAATTTGGACGAAAAACACAGCGATTGTATTTTTGATAAAGGAATTTATCGTCCATGACATGTATTTGTTAGATGTAGAATCAAATCTTTCGGCACAGATGAAAGTCGTTTACGGAAAGAATTTAAAGACACTTCGAGATAAGATTTTAGGGCATGAAAACTTCTACCGAATTCACTAAGGGTTAAATGAAGGCGAAAAGACTGGAAGGCAAGTTAAAGAAAAATATTTGCACGAAAAACCCTGCGTAGACATGGCTTGCAGACGAAGTGGGTTTTGAGTGTGAATATTTTCCGGTTAATATATTTGTTAGACTTAGCAAGAAGGCAAGTTAAAGAAAAATATTAAAAATAAACCCAATTCGACAATGTTGGAGCGAGCAATAATCACTTAGCGAGATAAGATAATGATTTTTTAAATTAATCGACGAGTGTGTTTGAGCGGAAACGAAGTTGAAGCGAGTTCGCGAGCATAAGTTTTTACGAGCTTAGTGA
>CAYYAL010000084.1:0-5026 GCA_964469445.1 uncultured Muribaculaceae bacterium | reverse complement strand
CTTCCGATAGACGTATTTTTCTTTATAAGTTGCCCGAATAACAAAAAAAAAGTATAATCTTCTATTATGGAAACAATTTTTTATAAAAAAGCTATTCAACAAATACCTATTTTTTTTAATACGCAAGCAGATCTAGAACATAATGCAAAACGTTTATTTTTAAATATAAAAGAAATTTTAGATTTTGATGAAGCTTATATTTTCTTTCTTAATTCCGAAGGGTTTGAACTTAAATATTCTTTTGGTGACCATTTAAAAATTTCAGATGAATTTTTTGCAGGTTTTGAATTTAAAAACAGATTGTTTGAGGAAAAAGCTTTTGTTTTAGATGACGAAGATTTTTTTATTAAATCTTTGGAATTTGAAAATATGCAATCATTTCTGCTTTCAGGAATTTCAATAAGAGAAACTTGTTATGGGTTTATTTTGCTTTGCAAATCTGAAAAAGATTTCTATATGCCGAAACATCTTGAGGTTTTAAAGGCTTTTGCGACAATCGTTTCTTATCAAATTAAAGACGTTGAATTATCAAATGTTTTTAAAATTCAATTAAAAGCTCTTAAAGACGGAATTGTTGAAACAAATAATGCTTATAAAACAATTAAAGAACAAAATGTAAAAATTCTTGAAGCTGATAAGGTTAAAAATGATTTTATTGCAAATATTTCACACGAATTGAGAACGCCATTGAATGCGATAATAGGGTTTTCAGAAGTTTTATTACAAAAGATTTTCGGCGAAATGAATGATAAACAGGAAGAATATATTAAAGATATTCACACTTCAGGAATTCATTTGTTGGGAATGATTAATGAAATTCTAGATATTTCTAAAATAGAATCTAATGCAATGAAGCTTAATCTCACGGAATTTGATATTTCGAGAGCAGTTGATGAAGTTGTAAATGTTATTAAACCACTTGCGGATAAGAAAAAAATTGAATTAAACGTTGAGATGAAGGAAGATTTTGTTGTAAAAGCAGATTTTCAAAAAATAAGACAAATTTTGTTTAATTTATTGAGTAATGCGATAAAATTTTCTCCGAAATCTGATGTCATTTATATAAGAATATTTAAAAATAAAAATAATTTTATACTTGAAATTCAAGATAATGGTATCGGAATTGATAAAAAATATCATGAAAAGATTTTTACAAAATTTGCTCAATTGGAAGATACTTATACAAAAACAGAAAGTTCAACAGGGCTTGGGCTTACTATTACAAAAGAACTTGTTGACTTACACAAAGGTCGAATTTTACTTAAAAGTGAAATAAATAAAGGTGCAACTTTTACTGTGGAAATTCCTTTAAAATGACGAAAATACTTATTGCTGAAGATAATGAATTAAATATAAAATTGATGTTTGATATTTTAACTTCAAAAAATTATGAAGTTGAAACGGCTCAAGATGGCGAAATTGCTTTAGAAAAACTTAAAAAAAATAAATATGACTTGCTTTTATTGGATTTGCAAATGCCAAAAAAAAGCGGTTATGATGTTTTGGAAGAATTACGGGAAAAACAAATTAAGATAAAAACAGTGATTGTATCGGCTCTTGCGATGGAAAAAGAACTTGTCAGAGCAAGGGAATTGGGTTGTTTGGAATATATTACAAAGCCGATAAGAGTTATGGACTTTTTGCAAACTGTTGATAATGTTATTAAAATGTAACAGATTAAGCTTTAAATATTATTTAAAAATCAGTCTTTTTTTCAATTTTTATTTCGTAGCCCAGAATTTTAGCAATATTTTCAACTTCATCATATTTAAAAGAACTTTTGGATATTTTTTGTAAAAGACTGCTTTGGGTGTATTTTTTATTGCTTGTTTTGTTTAATAATTCTGCCAGTTCTTTGGTGTTTAAGTCTTCTTTAGCTATTAAAACTTTTACTTGATTTTTTGATGTCATATAGTTCTATTTTTATCTCCATTTAGAGATAATTATATATCTTTAGATTAAAATTTGACAAATAAAAGATAAATTTGGCAATAAAAATTAATATAAGAAAAGGATAACTATGAGAAAAAATAAAAAATTGTATAAAATAAATCAAAAAGCATCGAATGATATTATGGAATTAAAAGCAATTCTGGAAGCTTTATCAAATTTAGAATATGATTCTTATCCATCAAATGTTTTATTATCTATGGCAAAAGATAAAAGTATAAAAATATTTTATAATGTCGAAAAAAACAGAAGAATTTTAAAAATTATAGAGTAAAAAGTTTAAACTATTTAAAAGGTTCAAAAAATTCTGCTAAAGAAATTTCCATTACTTTACAAATTGTGGCAATTGTTGATATTTTTGTATTATGTTTTCCTTGCTCTGCATAGCTATTTTAATACCAATTCAATATAATTAATTCACTATATTGGTATTTAAAAATTAAAGTTATTTATTTCATCAAGAGTTTTGATAATTTTTTCATAACTATCTTCTAAAACAAGTTGACCCCTGTATTTTGAAGCTCCTTGAAATCCGCTTAAATAATAAGAATAAAATTTTCTCATAAATTTTATTGCAACATCTTCTCGTCTTAATTTGATTTCCTCATCAAGATGTTCTTTTAAAACAGAGATTTTTTGACTTAAAGAAAGTGGCGGAAGTTTTTCACCTGTGTTTAAAAAATGTTCAATTCTGTAAATAAGTTGCGGGTCGCCTAAAACCCCTCTTGCAACGGCAATTCCATCTGCTTTTGATTTTTCCAAACATTCAACAGCACTTTCTACTGATGTAATATCACCGTTTGCAAAAACAGGTATATCAACATTTTCAACAAGTTTTGCGATTTTTTCCCAATCGGCTTTTCCGCTGTACATTTGAGAACGGGTTCTGGCATGAATTGTGATAAATTCGGCTCCTGCTCTCTGCATTTCTTGACCAAATTCCACATAATTCATTTCATCTGCGGTATATCCAAGTCTGAATTTTACACTTACAGGTTTTGAAACAGTATTTTTAACCGATTTTACAATATCAGAAGCAAGTTTGGGATTTCGCATTAAACCGCACCCATCTTGTCCTTTTACGACCTTGTTTACAGGACAACCCATATTTATATCAATTATATCTGCTTTTTTTTCTAAAATTAAAGCGGCTTTTGCCATCATTTCCGGTTTATGTCCGCTCAGTTGATATGCGATAGGCGAATGATTTGCTTCCCTTTTCAAAATTGTGCAATCAGGAACTTGCATCAAAGCTTCTGAACTTATCATTTCTGTTGTTATAAGACAAGTGTTAGAAAATTTTCTCACGAGATTTCTTAAAACATAATCTGTAATTCCTGCCATCGGAGCAAGCGATACTCTACTTTTTAAAATCTTTTTCATCACTGATTAAATTCTCTTATTTCCCGCCAATTTGTTTTATTCGCTCTTTTGCATATTTTGTAAATTCGTTGTTTTCTTGAGTTAAAGATACAAACTTTTTAAAATATTCCAAAGCTTTTTGTTTGTTATTCAATAAATCATAGTCAACCGCTATTAAATAATTGGTTAGAGTAAGAGAATTATCACTTTCAAGAGCTTTTATGTAATCATTAATTGCGAGTTGATATTTTTTTTGTTCATCATAAATCATGCCTCTATAATATAGAGCATAAGCGTTTTTTCCGCTTTCTGTAAGAATTTGATTTACAAGTTTTAAAGCTTCTGTATAATTTGCTTTATCATAAAAAGCGATGGCATTATCTAAGATTTTTGCATGATTTTGTTGAACAACATATTCATAAATCGTTTTTATATCAGCATTATTAGGACTTATATTTAAAGCTTTTCGAAGATAAAATTTTGAATTTGTCCAATCTTCTTTTTCTGAATATAAAACGCCGATGTAATACATTATATCAGAATTGTTTTCTTCAAATTTTAAAGCTTTTTTATAATAATCAATAGATTTATCTCTATTTCCTAAATTTTGATAGCAAGCTGCAATTGCTGTCAAAGCCTCCATTGTCGGAGGATTTATTTTTAAGTATATTTCCAAAGCTTTATCATATTCTTTTTTGTCATAAAGAGCCGTAGCTTCAGTATATTTTTCATTTCCTTCCAGAATTGCAATTTCGTCAAAGAATTTTTTTATTTGTTCATTATTTCCGAAAAGATTTTTAGCTTGTGTTAAGGTGTCTTTAGCTTCTGTAAGTTTGTTTTTATCTTTATAAGCAAGAGCTAAATTTATATAAATATCAGGATTATTTTTGTTTAAATTTAAAGCTTCTGTATAAAAAGAAATTGCATCATCAAGTCTTTGTGATTTATGGAAATCCACTGCTATTGAATATAAAATATCAGAAGTTTCTTGAGGCGGTAAATTATCTTTTTTTATTGTATTTAACAATTCGGAAGCGGTTTTTGTATCTTTCATGGATTGATAAATTTGAACTTTTGCATCTTGATTTGTCGGGTCAAGCGATATAACTTTTTTATAAAATTTTTCAGCTTCCGCACTTTCACCCATTTCGCTCAAACATTGTGCCTTATAAGTGTTTGCTTGTACATTGTCAGGATATAAAATAAGAATGGAATCATAAGCTTCCAATGCTTTTGTATAATCTTTTTTTATCTGAAAAAGAGTTCCGACATTAAGTCTTGTATTTACATTAGTAGGATTTATGGCTTCTGCTTTTGAATACTGTCTTAAGGCTTCATCATATCTACCTTGTTTTTGATAAATTGCACCTAAATTTGCGATTGCTTCGGCATCAGAAGGTTTATTTTGAATTTTTTGTGTGTAAATTTTTTCAAGAGCATACAAGATTTCTTTATCATCGGAACTTTTTGCAAGTGCTGTGTTATATTCTCTTACGGCTAAATCTTCTTCTCCCATTTTATCCAAAATTCGTGCATATTTTATTCTTATTTGAGGATTATTCATATCCATAGAAACCGCTTTTTGATAATAAAAAGCGGTTTTTTCATCATTTAATAAAATTCGCATTATATCGCCGACTTGTTCATAGGCTTTTGCCGGATTTACCGAAACGCTTTGTAAAAATTCGTATCCGGCTTCTGCAAAAAGCCCGTT
>CAYYAL010000083.1:0-5164 GCA_964469445.1 uncultured Muribaculaceae bacterium | reverse complement strand
TACCCCCTACCCTAGTAATTAATTCTAAAGTATGATATAATAATAGTAAGATGAGGATAAAAATATGTTCTCAGCCCCAAAGATATGTTCTATTGTTATTATTTTAGCTTTTTCAGGCTTTTTTTTGACCGGCTGTGCAGGGTCAATGAAGAGCAAAAGTTTTGTTGGACAAACCGCAGCTTCTAAGCGAGTTACATATTATAAACAGCAGTATAATGTTATTAAAATGGGCGAAACCATTGATGATAAAAATAATATTGCAGGTCCTGCCGATGTCGATTTTTCTTTTGAAAATTTAGATTAATATTTTTGTATTAAAATATTATCTATGAGTAATGACGATTTAATTTTAAGAGCAAAGATAGAGGCTTCAAGGTTAATATTTAAAGTTTTAACCAATCAAATTGTGGTGCGGGAAGCTATTTTGAATTTTCCCGAACATTTGGATAATAAGACTTTAAAAGTTGTATATCATGCTTTGGTTCATTTTGAAGCTGATGAAGACTTGCGTCGTCGAGATTTCTTATATCGAGATGTTCAGGACGAATATTTGGAATTTTTAGGAAATACTTTGGCAAAAGGGGAAGACTTACCGCAGAATATTATAGAATCTTATGCCCCTTATTATAGCGAAACGAATTTATCTCAGCCCACAAAATTTAAAGGATTTTTAAAAGGGTTGTCGAAGTTTTTGAATGTATAGAAAGGTTTTATGAAAATATCATTAACAAATCACGGTTGTGCGAAAAATTTAGTTGACAGTGAACTTATGTTAGGTTTTTTAAATCAAAAAGGATATGAAATTACATTGAATGAAGAAGATGCTGATATTTCAATTGTGAATACTTGTTCATTTATTTATGATGCAGAAAAAGAATCCGTTCAATCTATCTTAAGACTTATTGAAATGGGCAAAAAAGTTATCGTAACGGGTTGTCTTCCTCAAAAGCATAAATCTGATTTAAAAGAAGCTATTCCGGAAATAGTGGCGATGCTTGGGACAACAGATTTTGCAGGTATTGTTGATGTAATTGAAAGTGTTCGTAAAAATGATTATACGGAAAAAATTTCTGCAACACCTGAATATATTTATCCTGAAAATGTTGAACGTCAGCAAATTACAATAGGTTCAAGTTCTTATTTAAAAATTGCTGACGGTTGTAATTATGCTTGTGGATATTGTATTATTCCGAAATTAAGAGGAAAACAAAAATCAAGAAAAATTAAAGATATTGTTAAAGAAGCAGAATTTCTTGTTAAAAAAGGCGTTTCTGAAATCGTTTTAATAGCTCAAGATACAACTTCTTACGGAATAGATTTGTATGGAAAGCCGATGCTTGCAAAACTTTTAGAAGAATTAAATAAAATAGATGATTTGATTTGGATAAGAATTATGTATGCTTATCCGACATCAATGACCGATGAATTGTTGGAGACGATTGCAAAACTTGATAAAGTCGTTAATTATGTCGACATTCCTCTTCAACATTCCCACCCTGAAATGTTGAAGCTTATGAAAAGACCTGTATCGGATTATGAAAAATTGATTAGCAAGATGAGAAAAAAAATTCCTAATCTTTGTATAAGAACGGCTTTTATCGTTGGATATCCGCAAGAAACAGAAGACCATTTTGAACATCTTTATAATTTCGTTGAAAAAATGAAGTTTGATAGAATGGGCGTTTTTCAGTATTCAAGAGAAAAAGGCACTTATTCTTACGATTTAAAACCGCAAATTACCGCTAAAATTAAAAAACAACGTTATAACAAATTAATGAAATTGCAACAGAAAATTTCCACTGAAATTAATAAAAAATACATTGGAAAAACTTTATCTTGTCTTATTGAAGGTATAACTTCAGAAGGGTTGGTTTTTGCTCGTAGCTATAAAGATGCACCTGAAATCGACGGAATGGTTTATATCGAAACTGATAAACCTGTTCAAATAGGTGAGTTAGAAGATGTTTTAATTAAAAATTCTACGGAATATGATTTGTTCGGAGTGATATAATATAACTGAATTTCTCCCATTTTTGTAATATTTCTTAATATTTTATAAAAAATAAGCAATTTATATAAGTAAGAAATCTTTATATAGATACGAGGTTATATATTAGGGGAATATTAAGATGGTAGATGAAGTTAAAGCTGTTTTAGCTAAGGCTGATAGTACAGTTGCAAAACAAAAAAAGGTAGGATTAGCGAAAGATTATACGAACAGTGCGTTTGAAAAAGATTTAGATGATGCGATAAAGTATTATTATGATCAGCCACTTGAGGCTAAAGAACAAGGTCCTTGGGGTGAAGTTACAACTGTTACTGCTATAACAGGAGGAATTGGAACAGTTTCTTGGTTAAATCAAGAAAGAAAAGCTAATAAAAATTTAAATAAAACATTTGGTGAAAAAAGAGTAAATATTTATAAAAAACAATATGCAGATGCCGTTAAAACTTATGGTAGAAATTCAAAAGAAGCTCGTAATATCAAAAAAGTTTGGGAACTTATGAATTCAGCACCCGAAGAAATCCAAAATAAATATCAAGCTAAAACTAAAAGAGGAGCCATTGCTAAAAATGACAAAATGGCAAATACTTTTGAAAAGTTTTATAAAAATCCTGAAAAATTGGAAAATGAAATAAGCAGATATAAATCTTCTAAAAAAAATAGTGTTACACTTAGTGAAAATAAGGCAAAACAAACAGCTAATAATACTAAAACAAGAACTATTGAAAAAAAATTGAAGAAGGGAAAATTATCATCAGGTGAAAAAAGAGCTCTTAACAAAGAGTTAAGAATAGCAAAAAGACAATCAAAAAAAGCAGGAAAATTGATTGCCAAAGAAAGTAAAAATATTAATGCTTTGAAAGCTGCAAAAGGGCTTAAAGCAACTAAAGGTGCTAAATTTATTAAAGTAGCTAAAGTCGGAGGTGGTGTCGCTACTGCCGGAATTTCCGGTGTTCTTGAAGGTATTGAAGCATATACTACAATAAAAGAAACAAGAGCTGTTTTGGGTGACGAAGCTGCAAAAAGACAAACAAAAAAATCTGTAGCGAAAGCCGTTGTAGGAACAGTATCTTGGACAGGTGGTGCGATAGCAGGTGCGGCAATCGGAACTTGTATTGGTGGACCTATCGGAACAATAATCGGTGGTGCTATTGGGGCAGGAATAGGAGCTTTATGTTCTTGGCTCGGTAAAAAAGGCATTGAAAAAGGTATGGGTAAAGACGAATTAGTTCTTGCTCAAGAAAAAGAAATGGCTGATATTAAAAAAGAAGCTAAAACTGATGAGGTTGTTGCAGGTAATGTTATATTAGGTGTCGATGCAAAATTAAAAGCTGAACAAGAAGCAACAGGCAAGTTAAGTAAAGATGCAGAAAAAGTTTCAAAAAGCGTTGAAAGACTTGCTAAGGGCGTAATTATTTCCGAACAACCAGAAGCCGTTAAAGAAGAAGTTAAAGAAGAAGTTAAAGAAGAAGTTAAAGATGACGAAGAAGCTGTTGATAATTCAAGAGTTTTACCTTCTTCAACTCAAGCAACAGGTTCAACAGATACAACAGATACAACTGATACAGCTTGGGCAGGTTGGGATAACTACTTACAATCAACTTTCTCTTCAAATAATCAAATGTCTGCAATTGATTTCGGAAGTGTAACAAATCCTTCTAATCAAAATCAAAACGGAAATGTTATCAATTTGGTTTCTTCTCAAAATCCTTATCAAGGTCAAGTATATTCAATTCCTGAATATAATAATCCTTTCATCATGATGGAAATGGGTTTGGCATAAATAAAGATATTAACCAAAAGAGGCGGAGCCTTCGGCTCCGCCTCTTTTGGTATACAATCCTTAAATTTGGAATGGGTTTAAATTATCCAAGGAATAAATCTGTATTTAACTTTTTTAACGTAATTTTGATATTCAGGGTCTTTAATTAAATGTCTTTCTTCTGTTAAACCTCTTAATATATATATAGTAGTCCAAGTTATTAGTGAAATTATTATTAAAGAGGCTTTAATTAAATATTGTCCTAAATGAAAGTTTGGAGAGGAAAAATTAACAAACAAGAATGGAATTGTTGTTAGCCACCAGAACGTTACTTTTGTTGTATAAGCAGGATGTCTTATAACACTGTAAGGCCATGTGGAAACAGTTCCTCTGTTCGTAAGATTGCTGGCTCTGAGTGCCAAAGCTATTGAAGCCGTAACATATATTGTTATAAAAGCTATTCCGCAGTATCTAAAAACCCATGTCAAAACAGAATTAGGATCACTTAAAACTGTTGCGGATTCTGATTGATACCATTGAAATAAAACTGTTGAAGCTTTATTAAAAGGAGGGTAGCAGATAAGACAAATTATTAATCCAAATGCTGTTGATTCTACACTTCTGATTTTATTGTTAAAACATACTAATTCTGTTAAATATCCGATAGCAAAAATAAATGTATCAATAAAAAACAGACAAGGCAGTATAAATAAATACATTTGTTCTCTTAACATAGGCATTAATTCAAATCTGTCATATATTGTTGCGGCAATAAATAAAGATTTTATTTCCGGAAATTTCCCTGTTATAACAACTACATTATTCGCTGCATATTGAACCATTTGCGGGCCGAAGAATATTTTTATAAAGTAAAGAATTAAAGCTTGTTGTTCTTTATATGTCGGTTTTAAATTTGCAAGTTCTGTTTTAATTTCGTCAGGAGACAACAATCTATAATTTCTTTTTTGAAAAAATAATCTTTTTAAATATCCGCAAATTGCTAAATTATTTGATATCCAAACGGATTTTGGTCTGTATTTGAATAAAAATAACGGAGCAAAAATAATATATAAAACATAAAAAGCCAGAAAAAAGCCTTTAACTGAAAAGAAGCCAAAAGATGCAACGGTTAATTGATTTAACCAGTTATTGAAAAATATCGCTAAAATACCTAATCCGTACAAAAAAACTGAGGCTGAATAGTGTTTTAAAATTTGTTTATTATCAGGTGTCGGTAAACTCGGATCGACATAACTTATATTGTAAGTTTTATTAAAATATTCTTTTGTATCTTCCATTATATTTAAATTGTATCACAAAAGAATATTTACAAGACGTATACTTACCTCAAATTTTTATAATAACTGTTATGTTTTATTTTAAGATGTATTAATTTC
>CAYYAL010000082.1:0-5177 GCA_964469445.1 uncultured Muribaculaceae bacterium | reverse complement strand
TGGAAGTCTTGATAAAATTTTATTAGCAAAATCTAAAGCACTTAAATAATCGCCGCACAAAATACAACCTTCTAATAATTTATTACAAAGTGATATTATTTTTAAATCATCAATTGATTGTTCAAAAGAATCCAAAATTATTTCTGTCAAATTATTAGTTTTTTCAGGCGTATAACGATATAAAACATCAGAAATTGTTTCATAAATTTCTCTTCGATAATCTTCCTTTGAAATTTCGGCATCTTCAGGAATTTGACTGTCAAGAAGTGATAAAAATTCCATTATACAAAATATATAAGCACTCACATCGCCGAAAGAATAACTGACTAAAGATAAGCGTTGCCATTGAACAAATTCCAAAGAAAATTCCTCGAGTTTTTTATAACTTTGAGCTTTTGAAACACTTACACCATCTTTTTCAAAAACAAATTCTAAAACGTCTTTTAATAATTCATTCTTTTGTTCTTTTCTAACGACGACATTTAAAGCTCTTGAATACAAATTATAATTATAAATTTGTATATAATCCTCATTTAATTCAATAAGTCCATGTTCTACAAGCTTTTCTAATTCTTCTTCAAGTTTCTCAATTTGTAAATTTGATAGAATATTTATATTAACTTTCGTACCTATAAGAATTGAAACGGCAAATATTTTAAACGCAACAGGCTCTTCTTGTTGTAAAAATTTTAAACGTCTGCCGACTAAATCTTCAATTTTAGGCGGAATTAAGACTGCATCAAATTTTTCAACAACAAGCTCATTCTTTTTTGTCGTCAAAATTCCGACATCTTTTAATAAAGAAATGGCTTGTTCCAAATATAATTGACTTCCTTTTACAAGTTGTTTTAATTTTTTACCGTAAAAAGTTCCCAGAAGATTTTTATAAACATTTTTGTCTTCTTCAATAAGTTCATCAAAAGTAACCTTTTTAAGTTCAACTTCTGTATAATCATATCTTTCCAATAAAAATCTCATATCAGAATGAAGAGAAAATTCTCTGCCTACTGTCAAAATATATGAAATATCAAATGCCCTCATATGTTCAAATAAAAGTTTTATAAATTCATACGAAGTTTCATCAATATCATCAAAATCTTCAATAACAATCAAAGTGTTTTGCAAATAATTCATGACTGAAATTATTGCATCATAAACCTTATGGCGAGAGATGACTGTATCTGTTGAATCAATAGGATTTAATCTTAATAATTGTTCTAAAATACCGGAATTATCAATTGAATTCAAGGCTGCAAATCCTTGCGAATTATCCAAATTTAATAAAGGATTTATTCCGAAAATATTGCTTATCAAATCGCTAAAGAATCCGTATGGCTTATATTTATTACTTTTAAGGCAAGGAATATAAAGAATTTTTTCAAAAACCCCTTTTTCTTTAATAGAATCAATAAGATGATTTATAACAGGAGTTAAACGTTTATCTCCTCTGATAGAAACCAATCTTTTCGGATTAGCAGCAAATTTTATTGATAATTCTTCCAAAAGACTTGTTGATTTAAAAACTGAAAAATCACATCTTAATTCATCAAACCCTACCGTTTCGTTCAATTCTTCATCATAATCATCTTCATCTTCTTCATTATAAAAATCCAAATTTGCCAATTCACCTTGGGACAAATCATCAACGACTTCTTCGTCTGTATCCACAGGAATTTCTGCATATTTTTTTACATCAAGCTCATAAAACATTACCATCTGACCGTCAAGTAAAACTGAATTCAACGGGCTAAAATCATGTGTTGTTTCAAGAATTTCTTGAGTATAAGCATCTGCAATAATTTGAGTTCCGTTTAAAAGTTGAAATTCTTTAGGATAATTTTTTAATAACTTGATATTAAATCCTGAATTCCAACCTTCAGGTGGAGTTGAAACATTTCTCTTAATCAATGTAATTTTAAAATCAAGCGTTAAGCCCTTTGCTTTTTTCAACTTAAAATTCATAGCGACATAAGAATTCATTAATTCAATTGCCGCTTTTATTGCATTTGCCGTCGAACCTTTAAAGGTATAATCTTTTAAAAATCTTATGACGTATAAATTTTTATTAAAAACTTCAACTCTGAGTTCTTGAGATTTTGCGAAATTATAAAGAGTTGTTTCAATAAGTTGTTTAAATCTTGAATATTTTTCCCCGAAAATACTTTTTAAATCTTTTAAATTAAGAAATTCCAGTGTTAAAGCCGCATATTCATCAGTATTAGATTCAGGACGAATTGCACTCGCAAAAGAATTGGCTCCGCATTTACATTTTCCAGTGATTGTTTGAACAGGTTTTCCACACTCGCTACATTTAGTAAGGATAATAAATCCGCATTTTTCGCATAGCGGTTTCTTATTTAATGTTTTGCACAAAGGACATTCTAACAGTAATTTTTTCTTACAATTAGGACAGACTGGAACATTATCATTAACTTCAGTATTACATTTTGGACAAATCATACAAATAGTATATATTATCAAAAAAAATAAATCAATTATACAAAAATATGGTATAATAATTTTAATAATAAAAGGAGGTATTATGGCAGGTGGTTCAAACGAGGCTCTAATACATATTTTAACAGATCCGGCAATATGGATTGTACTTACTGTATTTTTTAGCTTATTAATTTTATTGTTTAAATCATATATAAGTGTTTCCAAAAATTTAACAAATATTTATAATTTTATAAAAAACTTTACCCGAGCGGACTTAAACTATCGTTTTAAAGAACTTGATGATTATATGTCGACAAATTCGTATATTTCAGGAGCTTGGGCTGAATTCAAAAATACACTTGTATTTTCAGAAGATTTATCAATGAAAGATAATCGTTCAGATGATATGTTCCAAAAAGTTTCAAAATCCGTTACAAATATTCAAACAACAGTCGATCCGATTTATTTTTTCAATGAAGAAAGCTTAGTTACAAGTAAATATGATTCAAAATTACTGGGTCAAGCTTCAACATTTTTAACAGGTTTAGGTCCGGTATTTACCTTCTTAAACATTGCAATTGCGTTCTCAAAATTAGACTTTTCATCTCAAGATACAATTTTAACTTCAATTGCGGCGATGATGTTGATAATGCAAGTTGCAGCACTAGTTTCAGTTATGGCTGTATCAGGAGCATTGATTTTCATTGCTTGCGATAAAATTTCTTATGGTAAATTATGTAGACATCCTATGGAAAAAATTACAGAACACTTATATAAATTATTCAGTAATATTTCCTCTGAAAGATTTTTAATAGAATTATTAAAAGAAACAAAGATTCAAAACAATTCTGTTTCAAATCTTGTAGCAACGCTTCCGAATGAATTTAAAACATCATTTGATAAAAGTATAATAAACACGCTTGTTCCATTCCTTGAAAATATGATTTTCGGAATAAATAAAATGCAGGAAAAACTAGATAAAATCGGAAATAAAAGCGGAATGGACGATTTATTTTAAAATTAGTTAATTCAGAAAAGGTGAAATATGGCATTAGTTAGAAGAGGCGGAGGCCACGGCGAAGTTGAAGAAAACGTATTCTGGACGACCATGTCAGACTTACTCTTAGGTCTGATGGTTGTATTTATGACATTGTTTATTCTTGCGATGACAGGTTTTACTACTGAAAAAATTGAACAAAAAAAGGCTGAAGCAACTCTTGCAGAAGAAGTAAATCAGAAATTACAAGCTGACGGAATAAAGCAAATACTTACAGAAGCAGACAGCACAAAAGTTAAAGAAGAAATAGCAGGACTTTCTAAAGAAGAACTCGGAAAACTTTTAGCAGCTTCAAATATCGATATTAATAAAATGCTCGAAGGAGCCGGTTTAAAAGAAAAAGCGGCAAACTTAAGTGATAAAGAAGTCAAAGAAATTTTAGATAAATTAGGCGAAAAAGAACTCGCAGCTCTTTTAAAAGGACTTAGCAGTGAAGAGAAAAAAGAACTTGCTGAAGATATTGCAAAAAAAGATAAGTCTTTTGAAAAAAGACTTGAAAATATTGAAAAATTAGGCGTTGATATAGCTTTAAAATCAGCAAACAAAGGTTCCGTTGCAGAAGAAATAGTAGGACTTTCAAAAGAAGATTTGGGAAAATTAATTGCTGCTGCGATGGGTAAAGGTCAGGGCGAAGAAAAAAATATTGCAAACTTAAGTGATAAAGAAATTAAAGAAATTATTGATAAAATGGGTGCGGAAGAATTTGCGAAACTTCTTAAAGGTTTAACTGGCGATGAAAAAAAAGATATTGCTAAAAATTTAGGCGATAAAGATAAACAATTTAAAGCAACTTTAGAAAAAATGGATAAACTGGCAAATGAAACTGCTTTAAAATCAATGAGCCCTGCTGAATTAAAAGAGAAAATCGCAAGTATGTCAAAAGAAGATAAAAAAGCACTTGCAGCTATTGCAAAAGGGGAAGTCGACAAAAATTATTTAGGAAACTTAAGTCAAACTGAAATAAAAGAAGTTATCAACAAACTGGGAAAAGACGATTATGCAAGATTATTGGCGAATTTAAGTGTAAATACACAAGATAAAATTGCAAAAAAAATGGGTGAAGATGACGAGGATATAAGTAAAAAACTTAAAAAATTAGAAAGTGAAAATCTTTCTGTTGATGGATTAAACGGATTAGTAAAAATTTCTGATTTAGAACTTTTTGAATTAAATAGTTATGTACTTTCTGCAAAAGGTAAAAAAGTCTTAGACAAATTTTTCCCTGTATATATTGATACATTATTTTCTCACCCTGAAATCGTAGAGAAAATGTCGGGCTTTGTTATACAAGGACACACCGACTCTCAATCCTTCAAAGGAGTTTCAACTCCTGAAATGCAATTCCAAAGAAATATGGAACTCAGTTTAAAACGTGCAAATGCCGTTGCTGAATATATGTTTAAAACAAAGTATAATAAAAAGTATACGCCTCTTCTCATAAAATATGTTCAAGTCGAAGGAAAATCATTTACAGAACCTATTTTGGTAAATGGAAAAGAAGATTATGCAAAAAGCCGTCGTGTTGAATTAAAAATAAATTCAAAACAAGCCAATTTTGACATATTTATGCAAGGTGTAAATAAATAAATAAGCTAGTAAAAGAAGCGGGGGGAGGTTAAAACACGAGGCGCGTCATTTTTTATTTTTTTTTTAAAAAAAACAAAAATTAAAAAAAAAACAA
>CAYYAL010000081.1:0-5182 GCA_964469445.1 uncultured Muribaculaceae bacterium | reverse complement strand
TTTTTGTTCTACGACTTTTTCAGATATTTCTTCGGCAAAAGCCCTTATATTAGCGGTTGAAAAGCACAAATATACGAATATAAATAGTATTAGAATTTTTTTTATATTAAATGAGTTCAAAAACTCTTATCCCCATGATATTTTTCTATAAAATATTATACCTCAAAGCTGAAATAAAGCGAATTTTTACGAAAATTTAATATATTAATTTTTGCAAAAATTAATATATATTTTAGTGAGTATTTTTTATTAAAAAATAATTTTACTTGAAAAAGATTTTTAATTATGCGATATTAATTCAATACTTAAAGGAGGGTATTTATGAAGAAAAATATTTTAAGTTTATTGGTTTTCGTTATGATGATATGTCTTGGCGTAATACCTGTAATTGCAAATGGATTTTTTCCTGATGTTGCAAATAACCATTGGGCGGTTAAGCAAATCAGAGAACTTGAAACCGCAAATGTTGTAGTAGGTTATCCTGACGGGACTTTTAAGCCTGATGATAATGTTACCAGAGCAGAATTCGCTTCTATGGCAATTCATGCTTTAAATCAGCAAAATACGCATGTTATTCAACCTGTTGATTTTACTGATATTTCAAAAACACACTGGGCTTATGATATGATTCAAAAAGCTTTATATTTTGAATTAATTTCTTGTCCGCCACAAGGTCAACCGTTTAGACCTGATGATTCTGTTTCTATCGCAGAAGCTGTTTCTGTTTCTGTAAATGCTCTTACAACAGAAACAATCAGCAAAGAAAAGGCAAAAGAAGTTTTATCCAGAGCTTATACCGATTATAAAGAAATTCCTGATTGGTTCTTAATTCCTGCAGGAAAAGCAGAAATTTTATCAATGATGCTTAAAAATCCTGCTCACCCTAAACTTATCAGAGCAAATGTTCCTGCAACAAGAGCAGAAATTTGTGTAATTCTTTCTAATATGATTGCTCAAGCTAAACTTAATCCTAATGCAAAACTTGCCGAAGCTATGAGAAAGAAAACAGGTGAAGGTTTTGTTGTTGACGGTGCTTATATTAAAGGAAATATAGGTGTTCTTCCGGCAGGTTCAATTATTCCTATTAAAATAAGTGAAGCTATGAGTTCTCAAGCTACTCCTGTTGGGGAAATGTTTCTTGCTAAAGCTCCTGAAAATTATATTACCAAAGACAAATATATCTTAATTTATAAAGATTCTGATATTAAAGGAAAAACACTTGACGTAAGAAAAGGTAGATTGTTTATTAGAAACGGTGTACTTGTTCTTGATACAGACAATTTGGTAACTGTAAACGACCAAAGCGTTGAATTCCACGGAGTTGGAGAAGTCGTTAAAAAGAAAAATTGGTTCGTTGCTTTTTTGAGAAAAGTATTTAAAGGTGAAAAACTTAAAGTGGCTCAAGAAGGCCTTGTTTACGTAAAACTTTTAGATGAATTGAAAGTCGATTTATGTAATGGCTGGGTTCTTGATAAGTAGACCGGAATTTGCAGAACTTAAAGAGGCGGGATTGAAAATTTTCAATCCCGCCTCTTTTTTATAATCTTATAATTATTTTTTATTCAATGCAGCTTTAATTAAACCGTCAAATAAAGGGTGTGGTCTTTCAGGCCTTGACTTAAATTCAGGGTGGAACTGGCATGCAACGAACCAATCTAATTTAGGTAATTCAATAATTTCTGCTAACATTCCATCAGGAGAAAGTCCGCTGAATACAAGTCCTTTATCTTGAATTTGTTTTAAATATTCAGAATTGACTTCATATCTGTGCCTATGACGTTCAAATATTTTTGAAGCACCGTAAGCTTCGTGGGCTTTAGAATTTTTTTTGATGTGGCATTCATATTTGCCTAGACGCATTGTTCCGCCGTAACCCTGAACATTTTTTTGTTCAAGCATTAAATCAATAACAGGATATTGTGTGTGATCGTCAAATTCTGTTGAATTGGCGTCTTTCAATCCTACGACATTTCTTGCATATTCAATAACCGCACATTGCATACCGAGGCATAAACCCAAGAACGGAAGATTGTTTTCACGAGCGTATCTTATGGCATTAAGCTTTCCTTCAATTCCTCTGATGCCAAATCCACCCGGTACAACAAGTGCATCAACATCTTTTAATAATTCTTTTGCTTTTGAATATTCAATGCAATCTTCTGAATTAATCCATTTTATTTCGACTTGCGATTCATGTGCGTAACCGGCGTGTTTTAAGGATTCTACGACAGAAATATAAGCATCGGATAATTTTGTATATTTTCCTGCAATTGCGACTTTTAGAGTTTGTTTAGGATTTTTAATTTTATCAACAAGTTTTCTCCAATTTTCTAAATCAGCAGGTTTATCAGGCATTCCCAATCTTTCTAAAACGACTTGGGCAAGTTTTTGTTCTTCAAGTGCGAGAGGCACTTCGTAAATTGATTTCATATCTTTGCATTCAATAACCGCATCTTTAGGAACAGAACAGAATAATGCCAATTTTTCACGTTCTGTTTTCGGAATCGGTTTTGTTGTTCTGCAAACAAGCACTTCAGGTTGAATTCCGTAACTTCTCAATGTTATAACGCTGTGTTGGGAAGGTTTTGTTTTCAATTCGCCTGATGTCGGCAAATAAGGTAACAATGTTACGTGTAAAGAAAGTGCGTTTTGAAATCCGACTTCTGTTTTAAACTGTCTTATAGCTTCAATGAACGGTAAACTTTCGATATCACCGATTGTACCTCCGATTTCTGTAATAAGAAAATCCGACTTAAATTGTTTTGAAGCTTTTATAATTCTTGATTTGATTTCGTTTGTAATATGCGGAATAGTTTGAACTGTTCCACCTAAATAATCGCCTTTACGTTCTTTGTTTATAACGGTTTGATAAACGCAACCGGAGGTAATATTATTGATTTTACCCAAACTTGTATCTGTAAATCTTTCGTAATGTCCTAGGTCTAAATCGGTTTCTGCTCCGTCATCAGTAACAAAAACTTCCCCATGTTGAAACGGGCTCATTGTTCCGGGGTCAACATTAATGTAGGGGTCGAATTTTTGGATAGCAACGGAATAACCTCTTGATTTCAACAATCTTCCGAGAGAGGCACCGATAATCCCTTTTCCCAAAGAGCTTACAACACCACCCGTAATAAAAATATATTTTGTCATTTTTAACCCCTAATTTTAGGAACTTTGAAAAACCCATTTTCTTCTAAAGGTGCGTTTTTCATAAGTTCTTCTTTTGTTTGCTCATAAACAACTTTGTCTTCTCTCATTACATTGACAAAATCAATCGCATGAGCCATCGGTTCAACATTTGATGTGTCAACTTCATTCATTTGTTCAACATATTTTAAAATATCGCCAAGTTGTTTAGTATATTTTTCTTTTTCTTCTTCTGTAAGTTCAAGTCTTGCAAGTTTCGCAACATGCTCAACATCTTTAATCGTAATCATAAAAAATCCTCTTAAACAATAATATCATGAAAAAAATTTTATATGCAAGAACGTTATAAAGTTCTTGACAATGGAATATGCTTAAAATAGACTTGAATAAAGGGAAAATAAAATAGGTGGCGACATGGCCAAGTGGTAAGGCAGAAGCCTGCAAAGCTTTTATCCCCAGTTCGAATCTGGGTGTCGCCTTTTTATTAAAAGGAATGAATTATTGTAATAAACTTTTTAAAAAAGTTTAGAATAAAATAAAAAAATGATAATTGAATATTAGTTATATCATTCCGAACTTGTTTCGGAATCGTTACAAAATAGATGCTGAAACCGTCTTGGATTTTCGCCTTAAACGAGTTCCAAAGCCTTGCTTTTCGCAAGCCTTTTCACTCTCGGCTCAAATCCGCTCGGGCTACGAATAAGGGCGATTGGCGCAGTTGGTAGCGCACTTGAACGACATTCAAGGGGTCATCCGTTCGAGCCGGATATCGCCCACCATAAAAAGAACAATAACTTTTGTTATTGTTCTTTTTGTTTTGAGAAAATAAAAGCGAGAACGCCCAAGCTTTGCTTGGTTATCGTTCGGCGGATTTTTTGCAGAGGGCGGAGGTCTTTTTTTTGAGAAAACGGAGTTTTTGAAAATAAAAACCGTAGACCCGTTTAACGCAAAAAATCCAAGACAAGACCGATATCGCACATATTAAAAGAGAGAATAGCTTTTGTTATTCTCTCTTTTTTTAAAATATTATTTCGCTTCTATCTTACACGTCTTAAAAAATCTTGATAATTTCTTATATATTCTGTTTCATCATATTTTTCATTTGATAAAACTAATAATACGGCATCTTCTGTAAAATCAAACATTTCTTTCCAAACCATTCTGTTTAAATATAAAGCTTTTTTAGGATTATCAAGTGTTACTTCAACTTTTTCAAATCCGTCATCAATCAAAACTTTGCAACTTCCGTTCACTGCCATCATTAAAAATTCAGAATTTTTATTAGCATGTGCACCCCTTGGAGTTGATGGTTTTGTATCATAAATATAAAAAACTCTTCTAACCTCAAACGGCGAATTATTTCCCATTTCCAATGGAATTAGGGAACCTCTTTCATCGCCCAAATCTTTTAAATCATAAAATTTATACTTCATAGCCAAATTTTAGCATGAATATTTATTTAATGCATTAATAATTTTTTCAGCATCGCCATCTTCCATAACTGGTGATATCGGAATGGAAATAATTTCTTCATGAATTTTTTCTGTTATAGGCAAAACATAATGTGAAAATTCTTTTTTATAACATTCTTGTTTATGAGGTGGAATTGGGTAGTGAATTAGCGTTTGGATATCATTTTGCGTTAGGTAATCTTGAAAATGCTTTCTGTTTTTAACCAAAACAGGGAAGACATGCCAAACGTGGGATTTTTCCGCAATAAATTTGGGTAAGGTGATTTCAGGATTTTTAATTTCCGTCAAATATTTTTTCGCAACTTGTCGCCTGATTTCATTATCTTTATCAAGTCCTTTTAATTTAACATCTAAAACAGCGGCTTGAATTTCGTCTAATCTTGAATTTACGCCTTTATAAATATTTTGATATTTAACATGTGAGCCGTAATTTCTTAAGGCTGTAACTTTTTTTAATAAAATTTCGTCATTGGTTGTAACACAACCTCCATCACCAAGACAGCCTAAATTTTTCCCCGGATAGAAGCTAAATCCGCAAATATCACTTAAAGAACCAACTC
>CAYYAL010000080.1:3552-5192 GCA_964469445.1 uncultured Muribaculaceae bacterium | reverse complement strand
TCAAGATTACCTTTAATTATCAATTCCCCATCTAAATCAAGTAAAATCATCTTTGTAAAATAAAGACCTAAACCTGCTCCAATTTGCCTAAACTTATTTTTAACTACAAAATATTTTTCAAATAACTGTTCAATAAGTTCTCTTTCAAAATACTGATTTGAAATATAAATTACAAATGATAATTCATTATCAACCGTATCTACAACTATATCTATTTTTGTGCCACTTAATGAATATGATATTGAATTAAATATAAAATTTGTAACAACCCTTCTCATAATCAAATAATCTGAAACAATAATTAGATTATCTTCTTTATTTTTTATAAATTGAAGTTGAATATTCTTGTCAATTGCAAGATAATTTAATTCATTATAACAATCCTCTACAAGCCTTATAAAATCGAATTCTTCTTTCTTATATTTATAATCTTCATTCTCGTATTTATAAGTTTCTGAAATTATATTGACCATTTGTTGCATATAACGACAAGAATCTTGTATCTGCTGTAAAATCTCTTTCTGCTCATTTTTAACAACTCCGAATTTTTCTGTAAACATTAAATCAAGTGCTTTTATTTGCGAGATTAACGGAGTTTTTAAATCATGTGTCAACATTGTTATAAAATCTTCTCTTTGATATTCAATTTCTTTTAATTTTGTTATATCTCGAACTATCCCCAAAATACCACTAACATTGCCTTTTTCATCAAATAAAGGTGATTTCACAACTTGAAGAAACGATTTTTCTTTATTATTTCCTGCATAAAGAGCTATTTCATAAGTAATTGATTTTTTTGTTTTTATAACTTCTTTATCATATTTTTCAACTCTTTCTGCATCATTCGTTTTCAAAATATCAAAAAATGTCTTTCCGATAGCATCTGCTTTTTTTATTGAAAACAATTCACAAAAAGCATCATTAAAATCTTGAAACTTAAAATCTAAATCTTTATAATAAATAACGTCTAATGCATTTTTAAAAATATCAAATATTAATTTTTTTTCTTTTTTAAAATCCTTTTTAATAAGTTTTAATTCCAATTTTTTTTCAATTAAAGCGTATCCCATAAATAAAAATAAAATCAATAATATTCCTTCAATAACTTTAAAGTTAATTTCAGGAATTAAAATAAGCGAAAAAACTATAACGCAGGTTATAGAACAAACCAAAATTCTAAATCTTTTTTTCTTTTTAAAATAACTTTTCATTAAAATAATATTAGTTATATAAACTCATAAGTTCCATTACCCAACCGGACAATAAAGATGCAATCTAAAGTATTATTTTTTATTCAAAATATCTACCAATGAGGCTATTTTAAACTCTTCCATACGGTGTCCGCCTCTAGGCAAAATTACATATTCAGAAAGATTTTTTATATTTGAAACCAAGTCATCAACTTCTTTTATACCAACTTGTTTATCAGTTTTGCAATGAATTACAAATGTTTTTATATTAGATTTTTTAATTTCTTTGCTTGCTCTATATACTTTGGTAAACGGTTTTAAAAAAATAGGATTTTTTTGAAGAAATTTTCTTAAAATTTCAGGCAAACCACCGCTTTTTGATTTCATAAGTTTTGCACCTACAAGATTTAAAGAATTAACAGGAGATATAAGGACATTAAATCCGATATC
>CAYYAL010000080.1:0-3452 GCA_964469445.1 uncultured Muribaculaceae bacterium | reverse complement strand
TGTTTTAAGTTTTATTTGTTTAACCTTTCCCATCAAATCTTTATCAATTTTATCAAAAAAAACTCTTGAAACTTTAACCGAACGCTCAAAAAGTTTTCTATAAAAATAAACCAAGGGATAAAGTCTATAAATACCATCACCCTTAAATGAAGGTTGATTTTTTATAAAGCAATCTTCAACGGTCTTTAATGCATAAGGCTTTGCATTAAATTTTTGAGGATAATTTTCTTTATTACAAACTTGTATATTATTAATTGGCGTTATCATTTTTTAATCCCTAAATAAACAAACTCCATAAAAAAAATTTTTGCTATTTTTTTATATAATTTGATTATAAAAATTTATTTAATATAATTAAATCTATGGCAGAATTAATAAAAGCACAAAAAGGGACAAAAGATATACTTCCTCAAGAAATTGCGAATTGGCATTTTCTTGAAGAAAATGCTTATAAAGTTTTTTCAAATGCAGGTTATAAAGAAATAAGAACTCCGATTTTTGAAGCAACAGAATTGTTTGCAAGAGGAGTTGGCGATACAACCGATATTGTAAACAAAGAAATGTACACATTTGAAAAAAGTGAAAGAAGTTTAACTCTTCGTCCTGAAAACACGGCAGGCGTTGTAAGAAGTTATATAGAACACGGTATGCACAGACTTTCCGCCCCTGTAAAACTTTGGTATAAAGGGCCGATGTTTCGATATGAAAGACCTCAAGCAGGTCGACAAAGACAATTTCATCAAGTCGGCGTTGAAATGTTCGGAATTCCAAAAGCTTCAGCTGATGCCGAAGTTATTTTACTTGCAATGAATTATCTTAAATCTCTCGGTTTAAATAAATTATCTGTCGATATAAATTCTCTTGGTTGTCCTGCTTGCAGAGAAATTTATAAAAAAAGAATAAAAGAAACTTTAAAAGATGAATTAAAAAACCTTTGTCCTGATTGTCAAACAAGATATGAAAAAAATCCTTTAAGACTTTTAGATTGCAAAGTTGATTCTTGCAAAGAAATTTTTGCTCAAGAAGAAATTCAAAAAGTTATAAAAACTGATTATATTTGCGAAGATTGTTCAAAACATTTTGAAGAATTAAAATCTTATTTAGATAAAATGAATATAAATTATAATATAGATAAGCTTCTGGTAAGAGGTTTGGACTATTATAACAGAACTGTTTTTGAAATAAAATCAAACGATTTAGGCTCACAAAATGCGGTTTGCGGTGGCGGAAGATATGACAGTTTAGTTAAAAATTTAGGCGGAGAAGATACTCCTGCTGTCGGTTGGGCAATGGGTATGGAAAGATTAAATTCTCTTTTACCTGAAAAAATATCTGATAAATTAAATGTTTATGTAGTTTCAAATTCGACTGTTAATGCTTTGGATTTGGTTGAAAAAATTCGAGAAAATAATATTTCTGCTGATTTTGATATGACAAATAAAAAATTCACAAAACAAATGGAAAAAGCTTCAAAAGTCGCTGATTTTGCCGTTATTTTAGGTGAAGACGAAATAAAAGAAAATAAAGTTTCTGTTAAAAATCTTAAAACGTCGGAACAAATAACAATTCCAAATAATGAATTAATAAATTTTTTGCAAAAAGAAATGGCATGAACAAAAGCCCATGCCATTAGCCTAAAATATTGATTAGCCGTCCCCGACCAATCTGATTGCTTCTTGTAAGAGTTGTTTATTTGATTGAATGAGTTTGTTTGATAATTCCATTTGCATTTTAGCCTGTTGATAATATGCGATATTATCTTTAAAACTTACATTTGATTGTTCAATAAGTCCTGAACGAATTTCAGCACTACCGATAACAGGTTTCCCTGATTCTTCGGTTTCTACAAATTTGCCGTCTGCAATTTCATATAATCCTGCTGAATTGTGGAAATTATTAACAGCAACTTTATATAGAGGAACCATTCTTCTTCCTTGATCGGCTTTACCATAAATTGTTCCATCGCCTTTTATTTCATAATCGTCATATTTACCTAAATATTTACCATTATTCGGATCTCTCCACATTTTTATATTAGTAGTCGGAATATTCATTGCTCCGCCTTTGGCAATAGTTTCTTGATACAAATCATCAGAAATTGTTTTTGTACCTTGCATAATTTCGCCTTTATCATTCAAAATATAACCTTGAATTGTTTCACCGGCTTTTGTCTTATAAACGCCTTCACTATCAAAAGTAAATTCTCCGTGTCTTGTATAAATATTTTTTCCATCAGCTCTTTTAGTTAAAAAATAACCTTTTCCTTCTAAATATAAGTTTTCATTAGAAGTCCCCGGAGTTGATTTCCCTTGTGATTGATTTTTTAAAGGATTATCTATAGTTGCTCCACCTAAAAATGTTTGAAAAGTTACTTTGCTTTCTCTAAACCCAGGTGTATAAATATTCATCATATTATCTGATAAAACATCCATCCAACCTGCGGTCGCTCTCTGCGTATTCAGTGCTGTAATAAAGGAATCATTCATCTCTATTCTCCTTATTTTGGTTTTGTCGTCTTTCTTGTTGACGCTTTTTGTAAGTTAATTCATTATATTCAATGTCTTGTTGTGAAAATCTATCCTGAAGCATTGATAAATTTTTTCTTAAAAATTCTTCTGCAGCTTTATCCCCCGGAATAAATTCTGCTGAAATAACACCCTTCTTATCTATCTTTATAATGACAGAAATGTTTTTGTCAAAATCTAGACGGAAAGGTTTATTCGTTTTGTAAGCTTGTTCAATAAGTTCAATTATTGTCCTTGAAACTTCAACGGGTTTTGGCATTGCTTCTTTTGTGTTGACTAATTCAAATCCGTTTGAAGTCGTTGTTTGAATAGAAATTTCAGGTTTTTCTACCAAATCTGCAAAAAATACGGCATCAACTTCTTCTATTTTTAAAACAGGTGTTGATTTCTTTTCTGTAATTTTTTCGACATTTTTAATTTTGCTTTCTGTCTTTTCTGTTTGTTTTGAAACTATTTTTACTTCAAATTGAGCCATTTCATCAGAATTATTAAAAACCTCTTCTATAACTTGTTTTACTTCTTCTGTAACCGCTTTTTCAACAATTTTTTGTTCTATATCGTTAACTTCTGCTTGTTTAAAATCAATTTTATCAATTTTTTGTACTGTTTTTATGTCTTTTTGAACAACTTCTTTCACAAAATTTTCTTGTTTAGGGAGTTCTTCTTCAATAATATCTTGTTTTAATTCAGAATTTAATTTTTCATTTTTAATATCAGTTTTTACATAATTTTCGATAGAAGATTTAACTGTTTTACCATCATTTTTTGATAAATTTTCAATCTTATTTACTTGAGGTTTTACAATTGATTCTGCTTTAATATCAATTAAAGCCTCTTTTGAATTATCGGTTTGAAGTTTTGTATCAGCAAAATCATTTATAACAATATTTTCCTCAGAAATATTTTGAGTAATATTTTGCGGAATAT
>CAYYAL010000079.1:0-5197 GCA_964469445.1 uncultured Muribaculaceae bacterium | reverse complement strand
GAATATATTTTTCATGATTATATGCCGGAATTATTACCGAGATTAATGGGTTATTCATAAAAAGTGATCCTTTCTTCTTCAAAATATTAATATTAAATTTTGAATTATTTTAAAGTGAAATGATTATTTAATATTTTATTGTACAAACGTTTTTCTTTTCTATTTTTCCTGTTTAGATAATACCAGTATTGTATGGGTTTTACAACAGATTCAATTTCTAATGTTTTAAATGTTCCTTGAGTATTGGATATAAGTTTTAAATTCAATATTTCTTCAAGAAGTTTAAATTTAGGTTCAAATCGGCAACATTCTTCAACCATTTTATTTGAAGCCATAACTAAGTCTTTTCTATAGCTTTCATCGTTTAACATTTTTTTTGCAAGATTATAAGCTTCAAATTTATTCTCATATGTTGGATAATCAATATATGGTTTCATCATTTTTTTTATGTCTGATTGGTTGTTCATTAACAAAGCAGCATTAGAGGCACAGATATCACAAACTCTCCAAGAAAAACCATTTATTGCTTGTCCATGTGGCAAATTAATAGATATTTTGCTTCTATTATAAATATTTGTTATATCATTAAATGTAGTGCAAGTAGTATAGTCAAAGGCTTCAAATAATTTATAATTAAATAATAATAAATCAGGCATGGATTGTGGATAAGAATATATTTTTAACCCCAAATCAGTTAATTGAGATAATATTTCAAATCTTTTATTTGAGGTTATTGCCAAAATTAGCCAACGTTCAAAATCATTTTGAAATTTATAATCTGGTAGGTTATAATTTAAATGGAGGGTTGGATTTTTTTGAAATTCGTTAAATTTATTAAAAAATTCATTTTTTATCTCATTAATATCATATTTCTTATTATATTTATTAATTTCATATAATTGTTTAAAATAAAAAGGGATTGTTTGATTCCAATTTCCAATTGAGCCTACAAAAGAAATATTGATATCTTTTTCCATTTCTTTGGCTCTAAAATCAGAAGCATGTCCAAATAATAAGTTTCTTTCACTTTTAATATTTTGAAACCATTCGTTTATTGCATTTAATGTATCTGTTGATGAATTTACAAAAAAGTAACGATCAATATATTTGTTTATAATGTCTTTATTTTCAAAAAAGCTTGGGGAATCTGCAGCAAAAAGCACTATTGGGCAAGTCGTATGTTCTAAAATTTTAACAGAAGGCAAGCTATTATTAAATGCAATAATTAAGTCAGGATTGAATTTTTTAACTTCATCAATAACTTTGTTAGTATTTATGTATTTAAAAACTTTTTTTTCATCTTTAAAATAGTTGGTGGTGATACTTAATACATCATTCCCATTCCTTTTTAGGACATTAGAAAAACTCTCGACGAAAGAATCTGGTTTTATTGGACTAAGCCATGTCATATTTGAAAAAAAACTTATTAAAATTCTTGACATTTTTCCTCCTTAATTTTGCAATTTATAAATATTTCGGCACCGTTGTTTGGAAAATATTCGGTTAAATTATATAAGCCATCTAATAATTGACTATTTATAATATCTTCTGATAATAATTGATACATTTTGTCGTGATTAAAAGGTTTGATGAAATAACTACCTTTGTCAATACTTTTAAATCTATTTTTATTCAACGTTTTTTCTAATGAAAATAAATCATATGTTGTATTTTGTTGCAATTTTTTTGCTCTTTCTGTAAGCTCACCTAATTTTATAATGCCTGATTTATATGCCCATAAAAGGTGAAAACTGTTTATATTTGGTACATTTACATGCAATACTGTATTTTTATCACAAATCTTATAAATATCGTCCAACATTTTATCAGGCTCAGGCACTTCATGTAAAAGTGAACTTAAAATTATAAAATCAAAATGTTTTTTCTTTAATGAAGAAATAATATTTTCTAAAAAATTATTTATAATTTCAACTCTATTATTAAAAGATTTTGATTTTTTTATATATTTTATAAATTCTGCAGATGGTTCAACAATTGTGAATTCGTCATAATCATCATAAAAATCAATGATTGATTGGATTCCGCAACCTATTTCTAAAACTTTTTTGCGACGGTATTTAGTCATTTCAGCTCTAAATCCATCATTGATATAGATTTCTGTATATTCTTCAATATTCCTTTTCATAATACTTTCTCAATTATTTCGTATTTTCTTCCAAATATTTTTTTAAGCAAATTGTATCAAAGGTAGTCCACTTTTTTCTATCGATACATTCGTACCATATATCTTCTTGTTCTTCGATAAATTCTAGACGTTTGTAAAAATCCGCATTTATTTTATCATTCTGAATAATAACGACGCCGGAATCATCACAAACTGCTATGGAATTTTTATATTTTTCTTGTCGTTCTTTAATTATTTTTTTATCCATTGCTTCGTTAGGTTTTGTATTAACACAGCCGATAGGTGTGAAATCTGAACACCAAATGGGCCAGTTTTCTTTTATTAATCTCGGAATATCTCTAAGTCCGCCTTTGACGACGATTGCATTTGCTTGTTTATATAGTAATAAATACTTTGAAACTAAATCTCCGAAAATAGCTTTATTATCACAATCAAAACATTCAATAAAAACGACCTCGCCTTTTTTTACTGTCTGAATTTGTTCATGCATATCCCAGTTTGAACCATTCCACGCATATATCCAGTGTACAGGACCAACACAAAAATGACCTCTGTTTATTGCACGGACATTTTCTACGGCTCCTGTTTTATACATCGCATCAGCGACTTCTGTTGAAGAAACCCTATTTTCTTTTAGGTAGTTAATAATTTCACTTTTCATAATATTAATTCCTTTAATTTAATAAAATTATTGTTTAGTAAATCAATCGCATTTAATTTTTTGTAGAATTCATAAATTTCTTTCTGTGAAAAAAATGGAAAATCAGAAGAAAGCAAAATTTTATTTTTGAATGGACTGTTTAATGCATATTTTATACCTTGATTAATATAAGGTAATTCTTCTTTTTTATTTTCAAGATGTCCTAAAATATTTTGAGTTGCTGAAAAGTCTAACCATACATTTTTTTGGAAGTGGCATATTTTAAGAAAATCGTTTATCAAATATCCGCCGGCATGAGCAAAAATAATAGGTAATTCCGGAAATTTTTGTGCTATTTCCCAATAATCATATGCAATCCAATTGGGTTCATTTAGTGTGTCAATAATTATACATTTAGGCAAATTTATTGATATTGATTTTATTACATCTTTAACCGTATATTTTTCTCGTCTTGGATGATATTTTAAATATTTATGGCTTATCTTTTTATTTAATTCTGATTTTTGAACATAGTAAAAAGATATATAATTTTTTTCAGGATTATGGAGATTTAAAACTTCTTTATTATTTAGTGTATTTTTAAAAATAGGGATTCCTTCCAGTCCGATTAAAAGCCCGCCATTTTCTTTATTTTTATTATGAAGATGTGCATCATAAAACATTGCAAAGTTCTCCTCGCATAGAGTTAAGCATTTCTTTTTCTTTTTGTTCTATATAGTTACTTGTCATTATATTTTTTGGACCTTCTAAAATTTCAAATCCAAATCGAGCATTGTCATTGTCAATTTTTTTAAAATTTTTATTAAGAATAAGATTTGTCCTGTTTGAATAACGACTTTTAATTGATTTATCAAGAAAATCTATTAGATTACATTCTTTTTTAATTGTAAAATTATCAGGAAAATCATAGAAAAAATACATAGAAGATTTATCAGATTGTTTGTGCAAACCATTTTTTACAGTTGTTCCATTTTGAACTTTAATTAAGTCTTGTAAAAAATCCGAGTCAGAAACTATATCAACTAAATCTGAGGCAATAAATCCACTTGAACGAGCACCTATTTCAACAGGAGAAATGGTTCCGTCAGGTTTTAAAATAATTTCCAAATGACCTAAAGAAGATGCAAATCCCAGTGCTTTGTAACATTTAATGCCGAAATCCGCAATTTTATTTTGTAATTTTTCAGGTATGGAATTATAGTGTAATTTAATAGCGATTCTATTATTATCAGTGTTTTTTGTATGACTTTTTTTAGATATTGCATATACTGAAACATTTCCGAATGAATCTCCAAGCATTTCAACTGTAAATTCAGTCCCTTCTATAAATTCTTCAACGACTACTTTTCTATTTGTTGCTTCATCTTTTGCTTTATTAAATGCTTTTACAATGGTTTCTCTTGAACTATTTTGTTCTATTATTGTGATACCTCTTGAAGATGCAGAATTATCAGGTTTGATTATTAATTTATATTTTTTATTAAATTCCAATATTTTTTCATTATAATCATCATATTCTAATGATATTTTATTTAGAATATTTTTTTCGTTCCATTTTTCTGCCATTTTAGATTTTGAAGTTGCATAAGTTAGGGCTTCTTTTGGAATTACATTTAAACCGATTTCTTTATTTATTTTTGCGACACTTGGAACAGCTAAATCTATTGATGAATATGCGAAAAATACATTGTCAAAAATCCCATCATTTTTTAGTGCGGTTATAATTTCATCTGGATTTTTGACGTCAATTTGATAATGTTTGTCACCTTTAATTTGAGGTGTTTCATTCCAATCAATTACGTAAATTTTACAACCCATTTTTTTAAATTTTTCATATATCCCAAAGCCTAATGAATTTCCACCAAGCAATAGAAAGATTTTATCTTTCATGTTCTACCTCTTTTAAAAAATCGTCATAATTTTTTATGTATTCATTAGGATTATAATATTCGCTTGCTAAAATCATTAATTTGCAACCATAAGAAAAATGTCGCATTTCTCTCCAAATTTTTTTTCCGATATAAAGCCCGACATCAGGTCGATTTAACCAAATCTCTTTTCGTTCTTTTCCGTCATCTAGTAAGAATTGGCAAGACCCGTCAATTGCGATTATAATTTGTTCAAGCTCTTTATGTGAATGCTTACCTCGTTCTTGCTCAGGCAACGTATCATAAATGTAATAAACTCTTTTAATATTAAAAGGAATGTTTTTATTAGCTTCAAGTGAAACTAATTTGCCTCTTTCATCTCCGAAAACCTTCATATTTATTAATTTATAATCCATAATTTACCGATTTTTAAAAGTAATTCTTATTGAATTTTAGCATAAAGACTAATAAATAGATATAAATATTATAATTATTAATATAATTTAAATTAATAATTAATAA
>CAYYAL010000078.1:0-5267 GCA_964469445.1 uncultured Muribaculaceae bacterium | reverse complement strand
GGAACAGGAATACATATCTCGAAAAGACAATATTTTTTGCCACTTTTCTTTAATATCTTTTGCCAAATTCACTTCTAAATAAAATAAAACGTCTTGTTGCCACTGTCTATACAAACATTTTTTATCATATTTTTCAAATAAATCTATTATTTTTTTATCTGAACATGTTCCACAATTACAACATGCCGGTTTTAATTGAGCAAATTTCTCCAAAATATTCTCATTAATTTGTAGAAAAAACTTGCGGTAATCTTGTCTTAATTCCGTTATATCTTCATTTATTTCTTTCATACAAACATTTTATCATGACTGAAAATCTATTCAAATAAATAGCCTAAAGGGGCAATACGTAAAAATCTTCTTATTTTTTATACTAACTTTGAAAGCAATTAAAAGGAGATTTTCATGACAAAAAAATTAGAATTATACAAATGCGATATATGCAACAATCTTGTAGAAGTAGTTTTAGAGGGCGAAGGAGAATTGGTTTGTTGCGGAGAAATAATGCGGAAATTAGAACCCAAAAATAACGAAAAACAAGAAGCAGAAATGAAGGACAAGCACATTCCGATTATTGAACAAAAAGATGATGGCATTCTTATAAGAGTTGGAGAAGTTCCTCACCCTATGACAAAAGAACATCATATAAGCTTTATCGAAGCAGTTTCTGATGACGAAAAATATGTTAAACGTAAATATTTTGAAATAGATGAATCCCCTGATTTATATATTAAATGTAACTGCAAAGATAATGACGGTGAAAATAAATCTGATATGAAATGTTACTGCGAAAAAACTAAAGCTAAATGTTATTGCAATATTCACGAATTATGGGGGAAAGAATAATGCTTGAAAATAGAGTATTAGAATTAATAAATCAACAAATAAATAAAGAATTTTATTCTTCATATTTATACTTATCAATGTCAAATTATTTTAATGATATAGGTTTATCCGGCTTTGCACATTGGACAAAAATACAAGCTAAGGAAGAATTAGACCATGCTATATTAATCTTCGATTATCTCAAAGAAAGAAATGAAAAAGTAACCTTTGATAAAATAGAAGTTCCTGATGAAATTTTTGACAACCCACTTGATGTTATGGAAACAATTCTTGCACACGAAATTTATATAACAAGAATGATAAGCCATATTGTAGAAGTGAGCCAAGAAGAAAAAGACTTTGCAACGCATTCATTTTTCAGATGGTTTGTCGATGAACAAGTCGAAGAAGAAAATAACGTTATTAATATCATTTCAAAATTAAAAATGATTGAAGATAATAAAAGTGCTTTATACATGCTTGATAAAGATTTGTCTCAAAGAATATATCAACAGCCCGTAAAAACAGCTTAATATGAACCTGAAACAACAGAATTATAAATAAGGGAGGACGCTTTTTGAATAAAATCCTTACCCAAAGGCGAATTATAAGGACGATTAGCCAAGATAACAACAATATATTTCTTGCCTTGAGGGGTGAAAACAATTCCCGCATCTCCAAGCGTTTTTCCGATATCTCCGGTTTTATGAACAAACATAGCTTTCGGGTCAAGTCCGGCTCTTATTAATCCTGTATTTTTGACATGACTCATATAATCTACAATATATTCTCTTGAATTTATATTTAAGAATCCCGGATTATCTAAATTGTAAAGCATTAATGCCAAATCTTTTGCTGTAGTATAATTTGTACCTGCCAAATCAGGCAACCAATTTTGCACATGCGTGTTTTTGATACCCCAATTTCTCAACGCCTGATTTACATCAGTCATTGAACCTATTTTTGATATAATCATATTTGTTGCAGAATTGTCAGAATCTTCTATCATATAGCGAGCAAGTTCACCCATTGAATATTTACTTCCTGTCACTTTATGTTGCAAGCCACCTGAGCCTGATGCTTTATAATAATCTGTTAAAACCATTTCATCATAAATAGAAAACTGTTCATGCTCAATTGATTTAAACATCTGAATTAATACAGGAATTTTTATAATACTTGCTGCTGAATAAATTTTGTCGGCATCAATATCAACATAACGTCCTTTTTCATATTCCCAAACATAAATAGCAGGTTTTATCGAAGGATATGCAAGCATCAAATCTTTTAATTTCTTTTCCAAAATGAACATATTTGCAGTAATATAAGGCGTCGTCATTTCAGGACGTTTTGCCATAGAACCGCTTAACAAGCGTTTATTTAAAAACATATCATTTGACAAATAATCAACCGTCGGAGCTAGAAGCCTGTTGTAATCAGCTTTAACCTCTTTATAAGGCATTCCGAAAATAATTTGTTTTGAAATACGATTAAAACTAAACGGAAGGACAAATATCCCAATTACAGCCAAAAAAGTTAAAGCAAAACATTTTGCAAAAAAAGCTCCTATCGGATTTGTTTTTTTCTTATGGACGACCCTCTTTTGCACTCGTTTCTTAGGCTTTACAGGCGTAAGATATGGTTGCCTAACTTCAGGGTATTGCGGAACACCCCCATAATAATTCTGTTGACTTGCCTTTCTTAACGGTTTTGACATAATCCCTCCACCTTGGTAAGTATAGCTTATTGTTTAATTTATTAAAATAATTCAAATAGAGTATTTTTCTTGAATTTATGAGATGGACAAAGGTTTTTTCATTTTATTTATTTTTTGTTTTATAATTGGATTTATGAAGAAGAAAATCAGCATACTCGGCTCAACAGGTTCTATCGGAACACAAGCCCTTGAAGTTATAGAAAAGAATATTGATAAATTTGAAATTATTTCTCTTGCGGCAGGAAATAATATTGAAATGCTTAAAAATCAAATTAAAAAATTCAATCCAAAAACTGTTAGTGTCGCAAATCAGGAAGCCAAAAACAAACTTAATGAAATTTTTCCTGATTTGAATATTTTAATAAACGGACTTGATGAAATAGCGTCCGACAAGCAAAACGATATGATATTAGTTTCTGTAAGCGGAAAAGTAGGCTTAAAACCTACCATTAAAGCGATAGAAAACGGCATCGATATAGCACTTGCAAACAAAGAAACCCTCGTTATGGCAGGCGAATTTGTAATGAATTTAGCTAAAAAACATAATGTAAAAATATTACCTGTGGATAGCGAACACAGTGCCATTCATCAATGTATAAAAAATATTGATGAAGTTGAAAAGCTTATTATAACAGCTTCAGGTGGCCCTTTTTTAAACAAAAATATTGAAGAAATAAAAACCGCAACCGTAAATGAAGCACTTGCACACCCTCGTTGGAATATGGGCAAAAAAATAACCGTTGACAGTGCAACGCTTATGAATAAAGGTTTAGAAGTAATTGAAGCACACCACCTGTTCGGATTTGATTATAGCAAAATAGAAGTAATTATACACCCGCAAAGTTATATTCATTCAGCAGTTGAATATAAAGACGGAAGCATTATTGCCCAAATCGGCGTTCCGAGTATGCACATTCCTATTCAATACGCAATTACTTATCCTCAAAGAATTGAAGGTATAAAATCCAAAAGCTTTAATTTTATTGAAGCAAGAGAATTTGATTTTTATAAACCTGATTTAGAAAAGTTTCCTTGCTTAAAACTGGCTTATAATGCAGGAAAAATCGGAAAATCTAACCCGATTTGTATGAATGCGGCAAATGAAGAAGCCGTATTTGCCTTTTTAGACGGCAAAATAAATTTATACGACATATACACAATAACTGAAAAAATGCTCGAAAATCACAACACAATTAATCCGGATTCAATCGATGAAATTTTTGCAATAGATAATGAAATCAGGATTAAAACAAAAGAATTTATATTAAATTTTTCGCACAAAAACTAACGCAATTCGTTAAATTATCAAACATGAATTACGAGAAAAATAGTTGAGCTTACAATTTTTCAGTTTAGATGAGTATTTAGTTTTGAGCTTTCACTTGTCTTAAGTGATGGGATTAAGAAGTATTTGGTTTGATGGTTCGCTTATCTTAAGCGGGGGTTAGAAGTATTGGAAAGTATTTTAAGAAGTATATGGAAAATTAGTTATGCCGTGGCTTACCCACCTGTGAAATGGGAGCCTTATTTTTTTATTTAGTTATATATATTAGGGATTTTTATTATTTAATTTGATTAGGATTAGATTTAATTTGATTTGTAGAAGTGGCTGAGCTTGCAGTTGAAGCCGTAGCACCTGAAGCACCTTTAGCTCCTGCTGCGGAGAACAATCCGCCGATTATACCAAGTATAGTGCCGGCTGCAGTTAAAATACCACCAACTGCGGCAGTTACCGGAATTAACAGAAGGATTGCACCTATTGCTCCGACAATTCCGCCGATTGTAGTCAAAACTTTACCAATTGTTTGCATTGTTTTAGCTTTGTTAGCTTGTTTTGCAGCATCAGCCTTGATTCTAGCTGTATTTGCCAAACCTTGAGAAACTATAGAATTTATATTTGATTTAAAACCATTTGTTTTTTGAACTCCTGCAGAATAAGAAGCTTGACCGCCTGCCAACCTTGCTTCATTTTGAGCTAATGAATCATCAAATGTTACTAATTCTTCGTTAGCAGCAACAAGTTCAGGATCAGATGCAGGATCTTTACCTTGTGCTTGAAGTTCTGCTGTCCTTTCTTCAACAAATGCTTGTTTTTCAGCTCTTAAACCTGTAGTTTCTTCAATTGATGTTGAAATTTCTGTATTTTGATCAAAAATCATTTGATTTTGTTGCATTTGAGCCATACCTTGAGCATTTAATTGAGTAACTTGTGCATTACCGGCATTAACTCTAGCTACCATCGCTTTATCATCACCTGCTAATTTTGATGTTTCTGCATTCATCTGAGCAGGTGCATTCTTATCACTCTTTGATTCACCTTCTTCTTTCTTCTTCATACCTTCAGATGCTTTAGCCTTGCCTTTCTTTTCTTCTTCTTCTTTAGTTTTTTCGTCTGCTTGATCTACAACTTTATATTTACGAGTATCAGAACTAGAATTCATATCAAGACCTAATGCACCTTGATTTTTTTCTTGTCTGCCGTTGTAATTTCCATCAGCATCAACATTTCTCGCTTTTGTGGCAGCATCAACCGGCATATTGTTAATACGCTCTTGTTCCGCTGCTGATATAGCTTGAACTTGTTCTGGCATACTCTCTCCATTGATAATACTTCTTATATAGATAAAGTATTTTAAAAGCTCGTAATTTCAGTATAATTAGTTTTTGTTACAAATATTTACAAAGTCTAAAACCCTTATTTTACAGGTATTTATAAAAACGGTAA
>CAYYAL010000077.1:4289-5451 GCA_964469445.1 uncultured Muribaculaceae bacterium | reverse complement strand
ATAACAAAGAACACGAACAATCCTTTTGTTCCTTATAAAGAAGAAATGCCTGCATCAATGTTGCCGAAATTTCCAATTGTTCAACCACCTGAAATTTTAGCAGAAAATTCTGAAGCTCAAAAACTTTCAGAAACTACCGTATCAGGAATTTTATATGATCAATACAGTCCGAGTGCAATCCTTAAAATAAACGGCATTGACCATTTAGTCAAAAGAGGCGACGTGATAAATCGTTATAAAATTCTGGTAATAGACAGGGATAAAGTAGTTGTGCAACTCGGCAAAAATATATTCAGAGCCGGAGTAGGTGAACTTCTTGCTCAAAATGAAATAAATTACAATAATGTTCCGAACCTTAACAGAAGGTTTGGAGGCTCAAACGATATTCAAATAAATGTGAAAAAATACTAGGGGGATAAATGAAAAATTTATTTAAACAAATCCTTTCAATCTTAATAATATTCGGGCTATCGCCGATAGTCTTTGCGGCTCCTGCTATAATGAAAGCAGAAGTTTTAAGACCGGTTGTAAACGATAAAAATCCGACAGCTTTAAAACTTGAAGGCGAAATTTCTATCACAAAAGGAAATCCTAAAATAAATATAAGCTTAAGAGATTCAGATGTAGTACAAGTTTTAAGAATGTTTGCCGATAAAGCCGGCTTAAATATTGTTTTTCATGAATCCGTCAAAGGAAATGTTACTCTTGATTTGGTAAATGTTCCTCTAAATGAAGCTTTTAAACTTGTTATGCAAATAACAGATTTAACTTATTATGTCGATAACAAAACACTTGTTGTTACATCGGCAGAAGCCTCAAAGGACTTAAATTTAACAAAACAAGAAATGGTTGCACTACCTGTAAAATATATTGATGCTGCAATCATAGCAGAATTTTTGAATAAAAATATCTTTTCAATAAATAAACCCGGATTATCAAATTCAGAAATAGCAATTACAAACCCGAATATGAACGAAATTCTTATTTTCGGAACAGACAATGATGTAAAAATGGCTCAAAAAATAATTGCAAAATTTGACACAAAACCTGTTTCAACAACTTATAAAGTAAATCATACAACTCCTAAAGAAATGGCAAACTTGGTTTGCTCAGTTCTTGTACCTAAAGAAGGACAAAGCGGAAGCTCGTCAAGTAGTAACTC
>CAYYAL010000077.1:0-4189 GCA_964469445.1 uncultured Muribaculaceae bacterium | reverse complement strand
CTCGTCAAGTAGTAACTCATCAAGTAGTAACTCGTCAAGTAGAAATTCAAATTCTTCAAGCAGTAAAGCAACGGGATTTGCAAGCAATTCAGGTTCATCATCATCAGGTTCATCGTCATCTTCAAAAGGCTCTTCAGGAAGTATTTCTCCGCTTGCACTTGGCGGAGGCATTATTGCATGTGAATATAACAATAAAATATCTACTGACAAATTAAGTTCTTTAAATGCAAGAAACATGGCGGTTGCTTATTTCCCTCAAAAAGGTACGGTAAGTATAATAGGCGGTTCTATCCAACAGCTTGAAACAATAAAAGAATTTATCAAACAAAACGATAAAAAACAACCTCAAGCTTATTTAGAACTTTCTGTTATCGAACTTAATGAAACAGGTTCAAAACAATTCCAAAACCAATGGCAAGTTTGGAGTCAATTCTTCTCTGCCACTTTTGACGGAACAAAGACTGCAACAAATCCTATATATCCGACTTTCTTTCAAGGAGACGGTTACAATGTTGTTGATCCCTCAGACCCAAGTAAAATTAAATATGCAATAAGCAAATATACAGGTTCTCCAATGGTTACTTGGGCAATAAACTACTTAATCGAAAACAAAAAAGGCCGTGTTCTTGCAAATCCGAGAATTATGATAACAAACGGTACAACTTCAACAATTGATTTAACCTCAGATTATGTAAAATCAGTAAAATCAGAAGTTCTTTCCAATGGTGGAGGATTGGCAGGAGCTGTTCAAAAAACTTATGAAATCGGCGATGATGAAGGTATGAAAATAGAAATGATTCCTTTCATTAGTCCTGATGGGTATATCACTCTTAATATAAACCCTGAATATGCGACTATTAAAGAAAGAGTTACTTCAACTTCCGCATCACCAACAGGCGAAAAAGAAATTGTTGCAACATTACTGCAAAGAAGAAATTTAACCCTAAACAATATAAGGATTAAAGATGGGGAAACCTTAATTATAGGAGGAATGATGCGAGAAGATGAACAAAAAACAATAAATAAAATTCCTGTCTTAGGCGATGTCCCTGTTATAGGAATGTTCTTCCGAAGCACCTCTACCGAAAAATCAAAACAAGAACTTATAATTATGATAACACCTAAAATAATACAGGATTCTGAGGATATTGCAGCAAAAACTCCTGATTTATAAAAGTGAAAACAATGCTAAATAAAATTAAAAATAATATCAATTTAGACTTAATTAAAAAGTTTGATAAAAACATAATGGAAAAATTGTGTTTTATACCTTTTAATGAAAAAAATGAAGTTATTTTTGTTCTTATCCATGATTTAAACTGTAAAATTGATGCAGCTAAAGAAGTTAAATTTATAACACAAAAATCTTCTAAATTCATTCAAATTTCTCTTAATGATTTTCATGAAACTTGGAACTTTATTTTTTCTGAAAACAATTCTGAAATCGAAATAATTGATAAACCAAAAGTCAAAGAAACAACAATTGAAGAATTAAAAATAAATAAAAAAGCCGTTCAAGAAGAACTTGAAGGATTTAATATAAATTTAGACATAAATAATTTTGACGATAATTCGATAAATATTAAAATAGAAAAGAAAACAGAAGAAAAATCTGTTGATATTTTAGGAGAATTACCTACAATTTCTCCACTTGAAGAACTTGAAGAATTCCTACCGTTAGAAAATAAAATTTCACCTGAAATAGACGATTTTGCTAATTCTCTTCAACATATAGCCCCTGCAACCCAATATGTTGCACCGCAAGAAACACCTGAAATAAAACAACCTAAAAAGGGAAATAAAGCAGAAGAAAAAAATAAAGAAATTGCACCAAAACATACAACCGGAGATGTTTCAAAAGAAAAAGTCGGACAAATTCTTGTTGAATGGGGATATATAACAAATGAACAACTTATAAAGGCTCTGGCTCAAAGCAAAAAAGACCAAGCCCCGTTGGGTTCAACCCTATATAAAATGAATTATATAACCTTAAATCAACTTAAAGAAGTTCTGCATGAGCAAAAAGGACTTGATGTCGTAAAAACAGAACAATTAAATATTCAGGAAAAAGTCTTGAATATTCTACCTGAAGATTTTATTAAAACAAACAAAGTAATTCCTCTTTCTTCAGACGGAAAAACTCTTACAATAGGTGCGGTTAATGCCGAAAACAAAAAAGTTCTTAAAGATATCGTTTATTTGACAGGACAAAAAGTTAATGTCCTAATGATTACTCACGTTGAATTTCAAAATTGTTTAGACAATTTTTACGGCGGAAGTAAAAAAGAAACTCAAGAAATTATTCAACAAATAGAAGATGAATCTTTAGAACTTGAACTTGAAGAAACACTTTGGGAACAAGTAGAAAGGGAACTTGCAGAATCAACGGGTTCTGTCGCAAAATTCGTAAATAAAATTATAACAGATGCCATAGATTCACACTCCAGTGATATTCATATAGAACCGAGATTAGCAAATTATGTTGTAAGATACAGAACTTACGGTATGTTAAAACAAATCGTCGAAATTCCAAATAAAGTAGAACAATCAGTCATAACAAGATTTAAAGTTCTTGCAAGATTAAATATCGCCGAACACAGAAGACCTCAAGACGGAACGTTTACCCTAAAATACAAAGGAAATTCTTACGATTTCCGTATAAATACACTTCCTGTAAGCGGTAAAGAAAAAATTGTAATCAGGGTTTTAGCCCCTGCTGTCAGCCTAAGTTCAAATGACAGAAATATAGAATTAGTAGGTTGTTTCCCTGAAGATATTGCAAAAATAAAAAAAATGATCAGCTGTCCGAACGGAATTATCCTAACATCAGGTCCGACCGGTTCAGGTAAAACGACAACCCTCTACTCTATTTTAAAAAGTTTAAATACTGAAGATGTAAATATAACAACAATTGAAGACCCGATAGAAATAAAACTTGAAGGCATTAATCAATCACAAGTAAATGCAAAAGCAGGAATAACATTTGCCTCTTGTATGAGAGCGATATTAAGACAAGACCCTGATATCATTCTGGTCGGTGAAATTCGTGATTATGAAACATTAGAAGTTGCAATATCAGCAGCACTTACTGGACACTTAGTATTAAGCACAGTCCACACAAATTCTGCGGCTGCAACTGTTACACGTTTAGTTGAAATGGGTGCTAAAGATTATCTTGTAGCATCAACCATGTCAGGAGTCTTGGCTCAAAGATTGGTCAGACAACTTTGCCCTAAATGCAAAGAAGCTTATAATCCTACAAAAGAAGAAGCTGAATCTCTATTCTTAAACGAAGAAGACAGAACAAACTTTATGAAAGAAACTATTTATAAAGCTAAAGGTTGTAATGATTGTGATTATACAGGATATAAAGGTCGATTAGGCTTGTATGAAGTCATGATGATAACAAAAGAAATAAGAAAAATGATTGCATCGGGAGCTCATGATTTAGAAATTGAAGAAGCTGCAATCGATAACGGCATGACAAATTTAAACCAAGCTTGTATAAAACATATAAAAGAAGGTTCTACTTCTGTTTCTGAATTTATACGTGTATTAGGTGTTGTTAGTGAATAGGGGTTTTTATGGCAATATTTAATTACACAGCACTTGATAATGATAACAAAACCGTAAGCGGAGTAATTGAAGCTTCAAATGAACGTGATGCAAGAGAAAAGATAAGACTTAACGGATTTAAACCAATGAGTTTAAGCCTAACAAATACAAGTAGTGAAGAGGCTGATAAACAAGAAGCTGCCGACAAAATAAGTAAAAACAAAATTCCTAAACTAAGCCTTAATGATAAAATTGATTTTACTTCAACATTTCAAATGCTTTCTATGTCAGGAATTCCTGTTATAGAATCCTTGGTTTTTATAGAAAATGATTCAAATAATTTAAAAATACGTCTTGTGGCAAAAGAATTAAAAAGACAAATTCTTGCAGGTTCAACTTTTGCAACCACTATCGCAAAATATCCCGAAGTTTTTGACAGAATTTATATCGGACTTACAAAAGCCGGAGAAGATTCCGGAGAACTTGAAAAAACATTAGAAAGACTTTTAGATATATTAAAAAAACAAGTTGCAATAAATTCAAGAGTAATCGGAGCGTTAATGTATCCTGTATTTGTAATTATACTTGCAATCGTAATAGTATTAATAATGCTTGTATTTGTATTTCCTGCTTT
>CAYYAL010000076.1:0-5600 GCA_964469445.1 uncultured Muribaculaceae bacterium | reverse complement strand
TAGCGTTACAGAAGATTAGTTAGTCAAACTTTCTATTGAAAGCTGTCAGTTTCCTTAACTGCGAATTAATTATATCACAAATTGATAATCTTGGCTAGTTTTAGCAAATAAAAAGACTCCATTTATGTAGGTTGGAGTCAAACCCGATTAACTGCCTTAATCTGCGTACTTCTATCTATTACGGCCCATAGGTACTTGACTGCCGAGCATCACCATAACTTAGTGCTATCTAGGGAGAGTTCATGAACCTCTCAATTATATATTACTCAATTGAAGCAGCTTTTTACAATTTAATTTTAATTTCTTCACCAATATAGAATTTAAAGGTTAACTCATATTTAGAAACAAGTATCTCATCAACACTTATCTTGAATATGGATTCGTTCCATTCTTCTAATACATAAGCATCTTCTAGTTCGTTTATCTTTAATTCCAATATTTCTTTTTGCGTTGCTCTTCTGGCTCTTTCTTCCTGAAGGGCATTTAATTTGACTTTGCCTTCATTATATTTTCCAGAAAGGTAATCGTATCGTTTTTGGTATTCTTCTTGATCCTGGGCAGTATTAGCATTTTCCATAACCATTTTGTGAACCTTATCGGCAATGATATCCAAGTCTTCTGATTCCTTGATTATCTTTTGATCCAGCTCTTCAAAATCGCATAATGAATCAACTAGCTCTTTTGTGGTTTCGATAATGATGTCCTTATCAACACAAAGGTTGTTATATGCTAGCAAGAATGCATTTTTAATTGTATCTTCTTCAAGAGTTGGTGTATCGCACTTCTTATCTCCATCATATTTATGATTGCATCTCCAGATGACTTTTCTATATGGATCGTTTGAATGCCATATTTTTTTGCCAAAATAAGAGCCACAATCAGCACATACTAACTTTGATGAGAAGGCATCCTTAGCACTATAAATTCGTTTACTATTTTCTCTTCTTTTAATTTCAAGCTGTACCCTATCCCAGATGACTGGTTCAATGATTGCAGGATGTCCTTTCTTTACGTAATACTGGTTAACCTCTCCTTCGTTTTTCTTCATTTTATGTTCTAGAAAGTTTACTGTGAATCTCTTTTGAAGCAAGGCGTCACCTTTGTATTTTTCGTTTTGAAGAATTGAGATAATGGTTGAATATATCCATTTTGTCTTTCCGCCTGGAGTAGGTACTCCTTCATCCATTAAGCTTTGTGCTATTCCTCCTGGAGTCATTCCATCTAGAAAATAACGGTATATCTTTCTAACAACTACGGCTTCTTTTTCATCTATTATAATGTTTCCATCTTGGTCCTTTTTATAGCCTAAGAAGTTTTTTCTTGCGAGATTGTACTTGCCATCTGAGAACCTCTTTCGTTGGCCCCATGTGACGTTTTCTGATATGTTTCTTGATTCATCCTGCGCAAGTGAACTCATTATGGTAACTAAAACTTCACCTTTAGAATCTAATGTATAGATGTTTTCTTTTTCAAAGTATATCTCTTTTCTTTTTTCCTTTAATTTTCTTATTGTTGTTAAGGCATCAACAGTATTTCTGGCAAATCTTGACACTGACTTTGTAATAATAAGGTCAATTTTATCATCCAACGCATCCTTAATCATTGCATTGAATTCTTTTCTATTTTTCAAACTTGTACCAGTAATTCCTTCATCTGCATATACTTTGACAAATTCCCATTCATCATTGGCCTTTATTAGCTTTGTATAATAATCAACTTGCGCTTCATATGAAGTTAATTGCATCTCGTCATCGGTTGAAACACGTGCATATGCTGCAACCCTTCTCTTTACTTTAACATCAAGATGCTGATGTGTAATTGGATTAATCTTTGAAGGTATTATTGTTACTTTTGCCATTATTCATCAGCTCCTTCTTTCTTGTAATGCGCTTTAGCCCTTTGCCTTGCCTTTTCTCTCATTTCTGGAGTCCATCCTTCACTTCTTTTTGGATCATTCCATGTAATATCATCTTCGTTTCCATCAACTCTTTTAATTCTTAGTACATTGCCTGGAAAGACAGTAATATAATCGATTTTCTTATTGAAGGCATCTTCAGAAAAACTATCAATTCCTAAATATTGATTTATGGCTTTAATCAAGTTATCCTCTGGTATTTGTTTTGCAGAACAGTTTTCTTTTCCCTCGCTATCATATGTATGACAAATCCATATTTTTTTATACCGTGTGGTCTTATGTCGATAAGAGGCTCCACATAAACCACATTTTATTCTTGAGGTAAATATACTTTTGTTCCCCTTGATATAATTGGACTTAGGTAATACTCCTCTTTCTGCCAATAGCTGTTGAGCTAGATTAAAAGTATCCTTATCAATAATTGCTTCATGGTCATTTTCAACCAGGAATTGGTCCTGTTCTCCTTTATTAATTCTTTTCTTTTTAGTTAGATAACTTTCACGATATGTTTTCTGAAGTAATAAATCTCCTGTATAGTTTACGTTAGACAAAATATGGCGCACAGAAGATTTATTCCAATGGTCTGAATATTTAGGTTGGATTCCTTCTTTATTGAAGCTGTTTGCAATCTTTTGTATGCCACATCCTTCAATAAATAATTGAAATACTCTTTTTACTATTTTTGCTTCTTCAGGAATTAAAACTAGTTTTTTATCAATCAGCTCATATCCAAGGTGGGATTTTCCACCCCACATAATTCCTTCGCTAAGATCTTTTTTAATACGCCATTTCATGTTTTCTGAAACACTTCTTGCTTCTTCCTGAGCAAATCCTGCAAGCAAGGAAAGCATAAGCTCACCTTCGGAAGATAAGGTATGTATCTTTTGTTCTTCAAAGTAAACATCAACGCCATATTCTTTTAACTCTCTTGTAGCTTCTAATAGCGTCACAGTATTTCGAGCAAATCTTGAAACTGATTTAACTATGATAATATCAATTTTGCCATCTTTAGCATCAGCAAGCATTCTTTGAAAGTTTGGTCTTTCATCCTTAGTACCAGATAATGCCTCATCTGCATATACGCCAGAATAAATCCAATCAGTATGACTTTGAATATATTTACTGTAATAAGATATTTGTGCAGAAAGCGAATGAAGCATCGCATCTTTACCACTTGATACTCTTGCATATGCGCATACCCTTTTTTTGCTAATTAAGCTAGGTTTAGCAGCTATTTTAGTGATGTTCTCAGCCATTTTATTCCTCCTTTTTGTCACACATATATATCACTCTAAAAGGCTTATATAGCAAGTCAATTGAACGATATAGACTGACATTTTTAATACCAAATTTTCTGGCTGTCTTTGCTTCCATTTTGATATAATCTTCATCACTAATTAAACCGCTCTTTTTCCAATTTTTAAGCACTAGTATTGTGTTTATATAATGGAGTAGATTTTGTTCTTCAGGATTCATCATAACCACCTCCATTAACACTTCTTTTTAAATAACATGCTTTACTACAATATTTTTGTTCATCGCTATAACTAGGCGTAAAGATTTTATGACAAATTAAACATTCTCTTTTACAAAAATTTTTTTGCTTCCAGTATTGCTTCCTGCATTTATCAGAACAGAATTCCTTTTTCTTCTTGCCCTTTGTTTGAACTAATGGATTTCCACAGTATTTACACTTATAGCTTTCTTTTTCTAATTCAATAGTTTTAGAGTATCTGCTTATAATGCTTTTTACACTTCCTACAGATATTCCTAGTTTTTCTGCAATTTCTTTATAGGAACAGCCGCTTTTCTTTAGATCTATAATTGTTTTTTTATCAAGCATAGCTCTACCTCCTTCATGGTGATAGAGCACAAAAAGAATAGTTTGTCCGAAATAAAATAAAAAAATCTCACCCAAATAAATGAGCGAGACACGTCTTGATGCTTTTATATCCTCTAGTTTAGCTTTTGAAGCATTGAATCTACCCTTTCAAGTTCGCCTTCAAGTTCTTTTTTATCCTTAGCATTATCTTCATTTGACATCAATTCCTCAAGATCAGACTTCTCGACTCTAAGGATTCCTATTAGAGTTTGCTTCTCTGCATTAGTCAATTCTAAAACTGGCACCTTCTCACCGCCTTTAAATTCTTTATTTCAAATTATGAGCTCAAGTTTTGATGAATTTATCATAGTTTACCACCTATTTTTTATATGTCAAATCGGCCTCTTTCTTCTTTGAAGAAATTTTGAGAAAAAATGAAATAAACACTTAAGTTATTTTTTAAAGCAAAAGAAAAAAGGGTGCTTTTTGAGAAAAAACTCATCAAACACCCTATGAAAACATTTTCTATAATTTTTTATTAAAAAATCCTCAATTTTAAAAGGTAAGAGGTCAACCTATGACTGTTTCCGTCACCGAACGTATCCACCATTTTAGCCTGGCCTAGGACACTGCATTCTCCAGGGACAACGATAACTTATGTCATTACGGGCATTCATGACTACCATAGTTATTATACATAAATGTCATCGATTTTTCCTTAATTTTAAGAATTTTTAAGTAAATCAATAGTTGCTTCAATTTGAATTGTTAACCAATTATTGAAATCACCATAGTTATCTTCAATATAACTTTTGGTATCTTCAGTGATTTGTGATAAAGCAATATTCTTTGCTCTAGTCAATGCTTCAGCTTGTGCTTCCTTATCGAAACTTCCGTTTTTCTTCAAAGTATCAACATAAGTTTGAAATACTACTCTTACCGCATTTGTCACAATACTGGTTGCTGTTGTTAGCTGTTTAGCTAATTCATTATTTTTTATTTTTGAATTGATGAATTTTACAAGTTGAGTTCCTGCAATAGATATCAAAGGTAAAATAACTGCAGTTAGTAAAACCGATAAAACATTAAGTAAAATCTCATTCATTTTGAATACCTCCTATTTATGAGCTTGTTTATTTATGTGTTCTTCAATTTCCTCAATTGCATGAGTGACAGGTCCATTGCACCCTTGTTCATGAAGCCCTTTAAGGCATGCAAGTACACCCTTTGTAAGAATACTTTGTTCCGCCTTTATTTCTTTTATTGAATCATCTTGTTTCTCGTTTTTGAGATACCATCTATAGATAGTAAAAACGACTCCGAATATTACTCCAAGAGCCGTTATAACAGATGCAATAGTAATAATTGTTTGTGCTAAATCCATAAATCCTCCTATTCTAACCACGAAGGTTTTTCAGGTATGATTTTAGTTTTAGTTGCAACTAGCCAAGCCTCATACCAAGCATCTAGCTCTTTTCGCCTTTCTTCAGATAAATGACTCCACCAAAGAGGTGATCGATTATCGATTAAGTTAAAGCATTCAACCTCTCTTCTTTCTCTAATAACCTGTTCATCTAAAAGTTCTACCATATGAAACTCACCGTCTTCTTGTTTCCAATTCTTGCCGATTTTACAGCACATGAGTGTTTCATAAAGTTCATCATCCACCTCAATCTCAATGGTGGCATCATTAATGTATATGCTTTCTAAAAAGCCGTCTTTGTTGATTTTCACTTTCTTCATACGTACCTCCTAAACTGCGATGACTAATAATGAATATGTCTTTTTACCACCAGTAGTATTTCTAACAGTAATGCTTGTCCCACTTACTGAGAACCATTGGTTATTTGAACCAGTTGATGG
>CAYYAL010000075.1:4528-5631 GCA_964469445.1 uncultured Muribaculaceae bacterium | reverse complement strand
GGAGCCGGAGCTGGAGCTGGAGTTACATTTCCTTGATTTCCAGTATTCGTTGCATTGTTATTCACAGAGTTATTTCGCTTCTTGTTTCTTATACGAGTTTTTTTATTTGTTCCTGTTGGGGTTGTTGGGGTTGTTGGGGTTTTTGTTGTTTTACCGCCATTTTTTATGAATTTGCCTGTTCCTTTCCAAGCTTTGCTTATACCTTTTCCGATTTTACCACGGGTGCCTAAGAATAAGAGTGCTGCTCCTGCCCAAGTTAGTACCCCTAAGACTTTACCTGCTCCATCTGCAAATTTTTCAGACGTTGTTCTTTCGTTTTCGCCGTTTATATAGTTGATATTATCTTGTGCGGTTCTGTCTTCACCGCATAGCCCGAAGGTTGCTGTTCGTTTAAGGCCGTTCCAGAAATTGCTTGAACCTTTTGTTTCTAAGTGTTCTTCTAATACAGCACCGTTATTATATTTAGAATAAGCTGCTTTTGCATCTTTTAGTGCTAATGAGTGTACCTGCGCCGCTGTCATTCCTTTAGGAATTTCTCCGTCTGCTGTTCTGTAATTAGCTTCACAAGCTTTTATTAATGCATCTATTTTTGTTTTTGCTTTTATTTGTTCATCTTTATCTACTTGACGATATAATTGTGTTGCCGCTTCTTCAATGTTATTATTTTTAGCTAGCAATGCTCTTTTTTGAACTTCTCTGTTTTCTAGTCGAACTCTTTGTTTTTCTTCTCTTTCGGCTTGTTTTGCGTCCATTTTATCTTGCCAAGCCCAGATTTTATCTTGATATTGTTCATCGGTTTCACCGGGTTGCCTTTGTGGCATTCCGTAATTTCCGTACCCATAGCTTCCGTAGTTTCCGTACCCATAGCTTCCGTAGTTGCCATAGCTTCCGCCGTAATTATTATTACTTCCCCAATTTCCTGACATATATGGGTTTGTTGAACCTGCTGTATAATTTGGAGTATATATTTGGTCAAATCCAAAAACTGATGGATCAAATGTTCCGGCACCCCAAGCATTTGCTGTCCAAGGACGTCCTACCACTGACGTATTAAAGTTTGGATCAAGCATTGCAGTATTTACTGATGCTCCCCAAAAATCTCT
>CAYYAL010000075.1:0-4428 GCA_964469445.1 uncultured Muribaculaceae bacterium | reverse complement strand
TCAACTCCACTCATCATGCTTATTAATGTATTAATTGTTGTCTTCATATCAACACTTTCAGAAATTCGTTGTTGTAAAAATGCGTTAATTTGGGGCATCATTTCAATAGAAACATCAAGTTTTGGATTAGACCCCGGTTGATACATTCCGACATCAATCAAATCTTTATTTTCCCGATAAAGGGCGAGCATTTTCCTTAATTTAGATGCAGCTTCTTGTTGTTGAGGGGTTGTAATTTCTGTCATAAGCCTTGAAATACTGCCTAAAATATCAATTGCAGGGTAATGATTCATTTCTGCAACTTTTCTTGACAAGAAAACGTGTCCGTCAACGATACCACGCACGGTATCAACAATCGGGTCATTTATATCGTCGCCTTCCATCAAGACGGTATAAAATGCAGTAATAGAACCTTTCGGACTATTCCCAGAGCGTTCTAATGCTTTTTGTAACCAAGAAAATATTGAAGGCGGATAACCTTTCATCGTAGGAGGTTCACCGATAGAAAGACCGACTTCACGACCGGCCATCGCACAACGTGTTATTGTATCAGTCATTAAGAAAACTTTTTTACCTTGATCTCTGAAATGTTCTGCAACTGTTGTTGCAGCTAAAAGACATTTCTGTCTTATTAAAGGTGGTTGGTCGCCTGTTGCACAAACTATAACTGATTTTCTCATACCTTGTTCGCCGAGAGAGTTTTCAATAAATTCTTTAACTTCACGGCCACGTTCGCCTATCAGAGCAACAACGTTTACATCAGCATCGGAATATCGAGCAATCATTCCTAACATTGTACTTTTTCCGACCCCTGAACCTGCAAAAAGCCCTAATCTTTGCCCGCAACCAAATGTAAGAGCGGAATCTATCGCTCGAACGCCTGTCGAAAACATTTCCGTAATAATAGGTCTGTCCATTGCATCAGGCGGAGGTCCGTCAATTTGTCGCCATGTTGCACCCATTGTATCTAAAGGGTTGCCATCAACAGGTTCGCCTAATGGATTAACAACTCTTCCAAGTAAAAAATTTCCTAAAGGAATTGTAATTGGTTTTCCCATTGAAGTAACCAAACTTCCTTGACCTATTCCTGCTCCATCGTAAAGCAATAGTAATTGTGCGGCTTCGCCTTTAAATGCAACAACTTCCGCAGGTTTTTTCAAGCCTTGAGATGTTTCGATATAACACAAATCACCGATTTTCAACCCCGGTAATTTTACTTCAACCGTTAAGCCCAATAATTTTGATACGCTTCCCTTGTATTGATATAATTGCGTATTACTAATTATTGTTCTTGCTTTATTAACAATTTCTTCCGGTGTTAAATTTCCTTGCACATTAAACCTTTCTTCTCTATATTTATTTTAGCAATTATTCAATAAAAATCCAATTTTTTACAAAATATTTATAATGTTTAACTTTTTTCATGTTTTTGATAGAATTGTATCGCATAAGTAGTTTGAAAGAGAGAAAAAATGACTAACAAATTTAAGACAAAAAATTGCGGAGAAATTAAAGCGAAAAATATAGGTGAAGAATTTACTTTATCAGGTTGGGCTTCTTGTATAAGAGATTTAGGCGGAATGATTTTTGTCGAATTGCGTGACAGAAGCGGATTGTTTCAACTCGTATCAGACCCTCAGGTTAATCCTGATGTTCATAAGGTTTTTGAAAAAATCAGAACTGAATATGTTATTAAGATAGTTGGAAAAGTTACAAAAAGACCTCCTGAAACTTATAATGATAAATTGCCGACAGGTGAAGTAGAAATTTATCCGACATCTGTGGAAGTTCTCTCTGAAGCTAAAGCTTTACCGTTTATGTTAGATGATGAAGCAGTTGGCGAAGATGTTCGTTTAAAATATCGTTATTTAGATATAAGACGTCCTCAAATGCTTTCAAATCTTGTTTTGCGTCATAAAATTGTTGCTGCGGCAAGAGATTATATGAATTCAAAAGATTTCTTAGATGTGGAAACTCCTATTTTGAATAAGACAACGCCTGAAGGTGCCAGAGATTATCTTGTTCCGTCCAGAGTTCAAGAAGGAAAATTCTTTGCACTTCCGCAATCTCCTCAAATTTTTAAACAATTGCTTATGGTAGGCGGTCTTGAAAGATATTATCAAGTCGCAAGATGCTTTAGAGATGAAGATTTACGTGCTGACAGACAACCTGAATTTACTCAAATTGATATAGAAATGTCTTTTGTTGAACAGCAAGACGTTATTGAAATGGTTGAAGGTTTGCTCGTTGATACGTTTAAAGCCGCAGGGGTCGAAATTAAGCCTCCGTTTATTCAAATGCCTTGGCAAGAAGCAATGGATAGATTTGGTTCTGACAAACCTGATACTCGTTTTGGTTTGGAATTGTTTGATGTAACTGATATTATGCAAGCTTCAACTTTTGAAGCATTTAAGGCAGTAATCGCACAAGGCGGAATCGTTCGTGCAATTAGAATTCCGGGCATTGCAAATTACTCAAGAAAAGATATGGACGATGTAAGAAATCTTGCTATTTCTTTCGGTGCTAAAGGACTTGCTTGGGTTACTTATATGGAAACAGGTGAAGTTAAATCGCCTGTATTTAAGTTCTTAACAGAAGAACAAATCGCTGAACTTCAAACTCGCTCAGGTGCAGAAAACGGCGATATAGTTTTCTTTGTTGCCGATAAACCTAAACTTGTTTATGATGTTTTGGGCAGATTTAGACTTCATTTTGGTAAAAAGTTAAATATGATTGATGAAAGTAAACATAATTTGCTTTGGGTTGTCGATTTTCCTATGTTTGAATGGAGCGAAACCGAAGGTAGATTTATGGCAATGCACCATCCATTCACTTCTCCTAATATGGAAGATATTGATAAGCTTGATAGTGGTGATTTGGGCAATGTTAAATCAATTGCTTATGATATAGTTTACAACGGAACAGAACTCGGCGGTGGAAGTGTTAGAATTCACTCATCTGAAGTTCAAAAGAAAATCTTCAAAGCTTTGGGCTTGTCTGAAGAAGAAGCTACTGAAAAATTCGGATTTATGGTGAATGCACTTCAATACGGAACGCCTCCTCATGCAGGCTTAGCAATAGGTTTGGATAGATTAGTTGCTCTTCTTTGCAGAACAGAATCTATTCGTGATGTAATTGCTTTTCCTAAAAATTCAGGTGCTAAATGTTTAATGAGTGACGCTCCGGGCGAAGCAAGTTTACAACAAATGAGAGAACTACATCTTAAAAGTACTGTAGTTAAACATTAATGGAAATTTTTAATAGTTTAAATAATCTTAATAAGGATTTGTCACTTGCACTCGGTTTTTTTGACGGAGTGCATTTGGCTCATAAAGCTGTTATTAAAAATGCCGTCGATTTTGCCAAAAAAAATGAAAAAAAATCTGCTGTTATAACCTTTATTAATCACCCTTGTTGCTATCTTTGGAAAGATGTAATTCCTCAATATATTATTTCTCGTCAACAAAAAGAAAAAATGATTGCCGATTTAGAAATTGATTATTTATATTACCTCGATTTTAAATCCATTTCTCATCTTTCACCTGAAAAATATTTGAGCGAAATTTTGAAACAAAATTTCGCTCCGTGTGCTATCACAACAGGGTTTAATCATTTTTTCGGGACAAATAAATCAGGAAATTCGAATTTCTTAAGAAAAATGCAGGATAAATATAATTATAAATATTTTGAAATTGTTGCAATGGAAATGGAAGGAGAAGTTATAAGCAGTACCGTTATTAGAAATGCTTTAGCTGATGGAAATGTTGAATTTGCAAACAAATTATTAGGATATAATTTTTTTGTTAAAAGTAAAGTTATTAAAGGGAAAGGGGTTGGAAAAAAACTCGGATTTCCAACACTTAACTTGTTATGGCAGGAAGATATTATTAAATTAAAATATGGAGTTTATTCTGTTTTTGTAAAAATTAATGATAAAAAATTTAAAGGGATTGCTAATTTTGGGCTTAAACCTACCTTTGGGAATATGGAAACCCCGATTTTAGAAATTCATATTTTAGATTTTGATGAAAATATTTACGGAGAAAATGTTGAAGTTGAATTTTTAAAAAATATCAGAGATGAAAAAAAATTCTCATCAGTTGATGAATTAAAAAATCAAATTAAACAAGATATTTTATCTATATAATTATATAAATTAAAAGATGTAAAAATAGGGCGGATTTTCTTTGAAAATCCGCCCTATTTTATTATATTCTATTATTAAACAGAAGCTAAATCAGCTTTACCGGCAGTTCCAAGAACTTCCATTTTATGTTTAACAAGTTCTTTAACGGCAGTTCTACCAGGGCCCATATATTCACGTGGGTCGAATTTTTCAGGGTGTTCAATGAAGAATTCTCTGATAGTTGATGTCATAGCAAGTCTTAAATCAGTATCGATATTAATTTTAGCTACGCCGTTTTTAGA
>CAYYAL010000074.1:0-5686 GCA_964469445.1 uncultured Muribaculaceae bacterium | reverse complement strand
AAGACCTTCTGCTTTTAAAATTGCTTTATTTTCTTCATTAGCTTTTAACAAAGCTCTTGAAATACCATGTCTGATAGCTCCGCATTGAGAAACAACTCCACCGCCGACAGCTTTAACTTTTACATCATATTTATCTTGACTGTTTGTTAAAACAAGCGGTCTAAACATCATCAATTCAACAGCAGGTCTGTTTCCGATATAAGCTTGAAGCGTTTTACCGTTGACAAAAATTCTGCCTTTACCTTTAACCAATTTTACAACAGCGATAGAAGACTTTCTACGACCTGTTGCCATAATTTCACTAGCTTGTGCCATTATTTAGCCTCCTTTACGCTTTTTTCAAGAATAATCGGTTTTTGAGCCATATGAGGATGTTCATTTCCAACATATACTTTAAGTTTTTGGAATTGTTCATCACCCAAAGTATTATGAGGCAACATACCTTTAACAGCTTTTTCAATTGCTCCTGTCGGATTTTTTTCCATCATTTCTTTAAAAGAAGTAACTTTTAAACCACCGGCATAACCTGTGTGTCTATAATATTTTTTGTCTGTTTCTTTATTTCCCGTAACTCGAACTTTTTCCGCATTGATAACGATAACAAAGTCCCCTGTATCAACGTGAGATGTGAATTCGGGTTTGTGTTTTCCTCTTAGAATGTTTGCGATTTTAGTAGCTAATCTGCCAAGGACTTCGCCTTCTGCATCAACTAAATACCATTTTCTTTCAACTTCTAAAGGTTTTGCTGAATATGTTTTCATATTTTTTCCCTTTTTACTTTTTATTAACTATATTCTACTTTCATTAAAGTTAATCCGTAAGGACTAACAGTTTGTCCTGCTTTTGACCTATCTTTTGCCTCAAGAATTCTCTGCATCTCTTCGGGTTCAAGATTATCTTTTTCAATCATCAGCAAGGTTCCTACAATAATTCTTACCATATTATAAAGAAATCTATTTCCTACAATATTAAAAATCACTGTATCACCGAGTTTTTCGCACTCGGCTTTGTATAAAAAACAGTCTGTACAAGGAGTTTGTGAACCTAAATTTCTAAAAGAAGTAAAATCATGTCTTCCTAATAAATAAGATAACGATTTATTAATTCTTTCAATATTCAAGTCATATCTCACTAAGGTTAAATCTCCGTCAAACGCAGTTCTTTGGGTTCTGTTTATAAGTTTATACTCATAATATCGTTTAACGGCTGATTTTTGAGCGTGAAATCCTTCATCAATTTCAAGAAGTTCCGAAACGGAAATATCATTAGGCAAAAGACCGTTCATAGAATTGATAAATTCAGAAGCAACTATGTCTTTATCAATATAAAAATGAATAATCTGCCCTTTAGCATTTACGCCTTTATCGGTTCTTCCCGAAAAAACTGTTTTTATTTGTCGGCTTTTAAAATTTGCTTTTTTGCCGAATATCAATGTACTAATTGCTTTTTCAATCTCAGCTTGAATGGTATTTTCTCTTCCACGCTGGATTTGGCTTCCGGAATAATTTTTTCCCAAATACTGAACTTTTAATCTGTATCCGGTCATTATACTAACTGAATTAAAGCCATTTCAACAGCATCTCCGCGTCTTGGCGGCATTCTGTAAATTCTTGTATATCCGCCTTCTCTTGAAGAATACTTTTCTCCGATTACCGTAAACAATTTTCTTAAAACTGTTTGCGGAATTTGTTTTTTGTCCGCACTTTCCATCATAATACCGGTTTCTTTATCGAAAATATATCTTCCGGCTTGACGTCTTGCACTTAAATCACCTTTTTTTGCAAGTGAAATGATTTTCTCTGCATAAGGTTGAAGTGCTTTCGCACGACTCATTGTCGTATTTATCTCACCATGAACGAAAAGTTCTGTCGCTAATGAACGCAATACTGCCGTTCTTTGGTCTTTTGGTAAAGATAATTTGTGTCTTTTACACTGGTGTCTCATTTTTTTTATTCCTTTTTCTTCTTTATATTTTCTAACTATATTTCTTCATCTAAATTTTCAGGATTTGGAGCTAAGTTTAACCCGAAATAAGTTAATCTTTCAACAACTTCATCAGATGATTTTTTCCCGAAGTTCTTTATATTTAATAAATCATGTTCAGATTTTTTCAATAATTCACCCATTGAATTTATACTTGCTCTCTTTAAGCAATTATAAGCTCTTACTGATAATTCTAATTCTTCAATAGTCATTGAAGGAGTTTCTTCTTCAACTTCTTCTTCAATTTCTTCCTCAACAACAGCTGAAGGAATAGAAATTGTCGGTTGACCTGTTAATGAAGCTATTTGCATAAAATGTTCAATTAACAAAGTTGCTGATTGAGTTAAAGCTTGATTTACATCAATTGAACCGTTTGACCAAATTTCCAAAGTTAATTTGTCAAAATCAATCATATCGCCTACACGAGTGTTTTCTACATTATAACTTACACGTTTGATAGGCATAAATGTTGCATCAATAGGTAATAAATCAATTGAAGCTCCGTCTTTAACTTCACGAGAAACGTCATTTGCAATATAACCCTTGCCTGTTTCTACCATAACTTCAGCGTGGAAACTTCCACCATCAGCTATTGTACAAATTAACCAATCCGGATTTACAACCTTTACTCCGGCAGGTAATTGAATATCACTTGCCAAAACGGGACCTGACTTGTCAACACTTATTACTAACTGTTGAGGTTCTTTTGAATCAGTCTTTACAACTAATCCTTTTAAATTTAACATAACGTCAATTACATCTTCTAAAACCCCCGGAATTGCAGTATATTCATGCGTTATTCCTTCAATTCTTACTGATGTAACAGCTGTTCCTTCTAAACTGGATAACAAAACTCTTCTCAATGAGTTTCCGATTGTAGTACCAAAACCTTTTTCTAACGGCTCAATAACAAATTTTCCATACTGAGAACCATCTGAACTGGTAGTCGTATTAACGTTTTTAATTTTTAATTCCATGTTATATTCTCCTGATTATTTTCTATTTAACTTTTACATTGTTTGTTTAGAAAAACTTATTTCTAAAGACTACTTAGAATAGTATTCAATTACAAGTTGTTCCTTAATTTCCGGATCCAACTCTTCTCTTTCCGGAAGTCTGTCAAATGTTATTTTTAAAGAAGCTTTGTCTATTGTCATCCAAGCAGGAGAACATGATAAATCTATCATTTCAACTACATTTTTAACAAAAGTTTCGCTCTTTGTTCTGATTGAAATAACATCAGAAGGTTTGACCAAATAAGACGGAATATCAACTTTTTTTCCGTTAACAAGAATATGTCCGTGTGCAACAATTTGTCTTGCCTGTCTGCGAGTAATTCCCAAACCTGCTCTGTATACAATATTATCTAATCTGCTTTCTAAAAGTTGTAAAAGGATAGTACCAGTTACACCACTTTTTCTTGCAGCTGTTTGATAATATTTTGCAAATTGTTTTTCACTTAATAAATAAGTTAATCTGATTTTTTGCTTTTCTTTTAAGTGAAGAGCGTAATCAGACAATTTTTTTCTCACCGCACCATGCTGACCTGAGGCATTTTGCTTCATTGATGAGGTTAATTTCCTGTTAGATAAATCTTTTACCCCGTGATTACGGAAAAGTTTATTTGTAGGTCCTGTGTATTTTGCCATATTTTTTCCTTTATATTGTTAGTAATTTTTTCTTAAATTATCAACTTAAATTATAATTAAATAAGCCGATTTATTTTTTCAATGCCTATACTCTACGTTTTTTAGGCGGACGACAACCATTATGCGGAATAGGAGTTACATCTTTGATTAATGTAATTTCTAAACCTGCGGCTTGAATTGCTCTTATAGCAGTTTCTCTTCCTGAACCAGGCCCTTTAACGTGTATTTCAACTTTTTTCATACCTTGATCCATAGATTTTTTAGCAACAAGTTCGGCTGCTGATTGAGCTGCGAACGGAGTACCTTTTCTTGCACCCTTAAATCCGCTCATACCTGCTGCTGCCCAAGCTATTGCATTACCTTGTGTATCAGTCGAAGTTACTATTGTATTGTTGAATGTTGATTGTATATGTACAATACCTTGCAATACATTTTTCTTCTCTTTTTTCTTTGTTTTTACTGGTCTTGCCATTTTTTTATCCTTTATTTTTTAATTAAACATCTGATTTTTAATTTTTAATAATTATACGGTTTTCTTTTTAGCTATTGCTAAACCTTTTTTACCACGTCTTGTTCTTGCATTGGTTTTTGTTCTTTGTCCTCTGCAAGGTAAATTTTTCTTGTGTCTTAATCCTCTGTAAGAACCTATTTCTTGAAGACGTTTGATATTCATAGAAACTTCTCTTTTCAAATCACCTTCAATAGCGTATTTTGAAAGTTCATTTCTTAATTGTTTAATATCTTCTTCTGTCAAATCGTCAGTTCTTAAGTCAGGAGAAATTCCTGTTGCTTCAAGAATTTTCGCACTTCTTGCAGGTCCTATACCGTAGATATAAGTCAATGCAATTACAATTCTTTTGTTACGAGGTAAATCTACCCCTACTAATCTTGCCATGTTTTTTTCCTTTATAATTTTCTTTTACTAAATTTTATTGTCAATTTTTTAATTTTTGCTCAAAATGATAAGCAAAATCTATCCTTGTCTTTGTTTGTGTTTAGGGTTTTCACAAATTACGGCAATTCTGCCTTTTCTTTTAATCATTTTGCACTTATCGCAAATCTTTTTAACTGATGCTCTTACTTTCATTTTTCTAATCCTTTTTTATTTGTTATCTATTTAAGTCTGAATGTAATTCTTCCACGATTTAAGTCATAAGGGGTCATTTCGACTTTTACTTTATCACCGGGCAAAATTCTTATAAAATTTTTCCTTATTTTTCCTGAAATATGAGCCAATATTTCATGATCATTTTCAAGTTTTACTCTAAACATTGCATTCGGCATTGATTCTAAAATCGTACCTTCAAATTCTATAATGTCGTCTTTTGCCATTTATTTTGTATTCTTCCTTATAATTTAAGTCGTATCAACAATACGCCTAGTGTTAGAATAATTTTACATGCTAAATTTTTGAAAGCAAGTAATTTTTCTTTAAAACAATTGATTTTAGAAGAAGATACAGTTATCCGTTGAAGCTAAGCTAACGATTGTTTTTTAAAACAAGGCACATAAACGGTTGTTCTTTGAACCTTTAAAAAAGCCTTTAACCTTACGTCTTACATCTTTTTGTAAATATTTCTTAATATAACTAATATATGTATCTTTTAAAAAACAATGTAACATTTTCGTAACATAACTCTCCATTTTCCTAAAGTTTTTTTTCAAAACTCCGATTAAGTATTTGTAAGTTTCAGGGATAAAGGAAAAAAAGACTAATGGCTATGAATATTAATTCAACTAATTTTTTAAACAAAGGGATAGATTTAAAAGCAGTCAATGAAGTTTCAAAAGAGATTTTAGCTAAAAATAAAGCTAATAATGCTCAAGAAAATTTAAACATTGATTTTTCAAAATTCAGAAGAGCTGATCAAGGGGTGGATTTATATAACGGAAAAGTTGGTTCCGAAGTTGCACGTCAAATTGCAATGAATAATTCGGATATGCAACTTAATATCAGCAAAAACGCATTAAACAGTATTAATTTCCTCAACGCACAAGCTGCGACTTCAGTAGGTAAAGCTGTAGAAGGCAAAATGACAATAGGTGTAAATGAA
>CAYYAL010000073.1:0-5713 GCA_964469445.1 uncultured Muribaculaceae bacterium | reverse complement strand
ATAGAAGAGGGCGGGATTGTTTTTTAAAAAACAATCCCGCCCTTTAAATATTCTTTAACCTCTCGGGTGAGCTTCTGTAAAAACTTGTTGTATTCGTTGAGTTGAAATGTGCGTGTAAATTTGGGTATTTGAAATACTTGAGTGTCCTAATAATTCTTGTACAACTCTTAAATCTGCACCATTTTCTATTAATCTTGTTGCAAAGCTATGCCGAAACATGTGAGGTGAAACTTTTTTCGGCAAATGAATATTATCAACGACTTCATTAATAATTTTTCTAATCATTCTCGGTTGAAGTCGATATCCTGTATTATTAATAAAAACAGGAGATTTTTCATTTGTTTCACTTGCTCCTTTAAAACCTTTAGCAACAAGGCTTCTTGCGGTATTTATGTATCTTTCAAGGAATGTTTTAGCTCTGTTTGAAATTAAGACAATTCTTTCTTTAGAACCTTTACCAAATACATTTATTTCATTATTTTCCAGATTTAAGTCAGAAAAATTTAATCCGCTGAGTTCTGAAACCCTCATTCCTGTTGCCCAAAGTAATTCTAATACGGCTTTATTTCTGAAACCTGCAGGCGTTTCTATTTTTACATTATTTAAAATTTTTTCCATTTCATCAGTTGAGAGAAATTTTGGTAATGATTTCGGTTTTTTGGGTGAGATAAGGTTTATTGCAGGATTTGTTTCTATCAATTTTTCTCGGTAAAGGTATTTGTAAAAAGTTCTTAAAGAAGCGATTTTTCGAGCCAAAGTTGTTTTTTTATAATCAAATTTCTGTATAAAATGTTGATATTCTCTTATTTTATTAAAATCGGCTTCTGTACAATTCAAATTATCAAGCCATATTAAAAAGGCTAAAATATCTGAGTAATAGGCTTTAGCGGTATGAATTGAAAAGTTTTTTTCAGCCAAAAGATATGATTTAAAATTTTCCAAATATTCTTTTGAAATTTTATTCATCTTTGTCAATTCCCATTCCAAACATAGCAAAATCATACTTTATAGGGTCATTTTTGTCCAGTTTTTTTAAATTTTCCGTAAGTTGTATTACCGATTTAAAATCGTTTGATTTAAAATTTAATAGTCCCATTTCTCTTGAAATTCTTGCCACATGAACATCTAGTGGAATTAATAAATCTTTTTTATCGATGAAATTCCAAATTCCGAAATCCACTTCTCCATTTCTAATGAGCCAACGCAGAAACATATTCATTCTTTTCATTGCACCGCCGTTTTTTGGATTTGGAATTAGATGATAAAATCCTGCTCCGATTTTATTTGAAATATTTGAATAAAAATAATCGCAAACGCATTGTAGCATTGAAGTTATTGTGCCATCTATTTTATATCCGTATTCAAAAAGCTCTTTCAGTGACTTATTTTCACCGTAAAGCTTTTTTAAAATAAGAAAAACTTCAATTATATCAACATCTTTCGCAAATCTGTAATTAAAACCTCTAAGTGATTTCGGGTTAAAATTCAGGACGAAATTTAAAGGTTGATTATTCATTATTTCGAATAATTCATTTAATTTTTTTATAAAAACTTTTCTGCTTCCGTAGGCAAAAAGAGAAGCAATAAAGGCTGAAATTTCTATATCGGCTTGATTTTTAAAACGATGAGGAAATTGAATAGGGTCATCTTTTATAAAATCATTTGTTTCGTATTTTTTAACTAATTTTTCTAAATTATTTTTCATTTTCTGACCTTATCAAAAAAGTTATCAATAATATTTTGGCATTTTTTTTCTAAAATTCCACCTGTAACTTTAAGTTTCGAATTTTTAATTTCTCTTAAATCGAATTTAGAGCCTAAAGCACCGTAAAAGTTGTCATAAGCTCCAAAAAACACTTCTTTAATTCGGCTGTCAATTATTGCACATGCACACATCGGACATGGTTCCAATGTTACATATAGCGAGCAATCTTCAAGTCGCCAGTCATGAAGAATTTCATTTGCTTTTCTTATACAAAGAATTTCAGCATGGGCTGTCGTGTCATTTTGAAGTTCTTTTTCATTATGAAATGCACATAAAATTTCACCGTTTTTAACTAAAACGGCACCAATGGGAATATCTTTTTCTGTTTTTTCTGCAATTTTAATTGCATCTTCCATAAAGTTTTTCATAAATTGACCTTTTTTTAATTAACCTTCGGCTATTTTAAAAGTAAGTTCTACGCAAAAACCGCACTCTTCTGACGAATGTAATTTTATTTTGCCGTCCATAGCTTCAACTAAGCCCTTTACGATAAATAATCCCAAACCTGTTCCTCTTGTGGTTCTTGTTGTTTTATCATCAATTCTGGTAAATTTCTCAAAAAGCGAATTCAATTTATCTTTCGGAATAATTTCACAATTATTTTTGACGAATATTTTAACTTTATCCTCTTTTTGTTTGGCTTCAATTCTTATGACATCGTTTTCGGCAGAATATTTTACGGCATTTTCTATTAAATTAACTAAAACCTGTTCAAATCTGTCTTTATCTACAATTATATTTGGAATATCTTGTGGAATATTATTTTCAATTTGAACTTTAGATGTGTTTTTAACAAGCATTATTGAAGAAGTTATAATATCATTAAGCCAAATTTTTTCAGGGCTAATTCTAATTCTGGAGCCTTCTATATCAGGGATTACTAACAAATCTTCAATCATACGGCTTAATCTTTCGGATTGTCGTTTGATTGTGTATAAAGATTTTTGTTTTGTATCTTCGTCAATTTGAATATCTTGTCTTAAAAGTCTTGAAGTGTAGCCTTGTATGCTTGTCAAAGGTGTTCTGAATTCATGACTTACGGTGTCTATCATGTTTGAACGGAATTCGTTCATTTTTTTTAATTCTTTATTCGCCTTTTTTAATTCTTGATAAGAATGTTTTATTTTTAAAGACATTTTATTGAATTCAAAAGCTAAGAATACGACTTCATAAGGAGTAAATGCGTTTGTTAATAATCTTATTCTTCTGCCGTAACTTCCCTTTGAAATCGCAATTATTCCTTTAAATAACTGTCTTATATTAATGTAGAGGTAATATGTATAAATTCCTACAATAAAAATTACCATTAAAGCTGCTATTATTGTTGATAGAATAATTCTTGCACTGTTTTTTGTAATAGTTCTTTTGGTAATTTCTTTTGTGGTATTTACAATAATTAAAATTTCAGGATTGTCTTTTTTTATATAAACTAATGGTTGGTTTTTTATTTTACTGAATACAACTGCTTCTTCTGTTTTTAATTTTTTTGGAAGTACTTTCATTGTGGAATCAAAAGCACTTTGAGTAAAGTTATGGGAAAGGATTAATTGATTGTTTTTTGTTGAAATTATATAAATTTGTCTTTCATCATCTTTTAAAGTTTTAAATATTTTTTTATTTATAACCTCAAGAGATAAGTCTTTTTCGACGAAAATGTCGGCACTTTCAGAAATCATGTTTGCGATGAGTATAGCGGAATTAACTAATTGAGCTCTTACGGCTTGTTGGTTTATATTATTTATAATAAAAGCACTTATTGTCATAGGGATAACTACTGCAAATACAAGAATAATAAGTATTTGTTCAGCAATTTTTAATCTTTTAATTTTAAAAAATCTTGGCATTTTTTTAAATCCTTTTAATTTAATTTTCAGGAACAGGTGTTAATTTATATCCGACATTTGTTACGGTGTGGAGATATTTTGGATTTTTAACATCAGGTTCAATTTTATTTCGCAACCCACCGACGTGAACCCTTAGCATTCTTACATCTTCATCGCTTCCGTACCCCCAAACCTCGTCCAATAATGTCGCTAAAGTAACAGGATTGTTAAAGTGTTGCATTAGGCAATAAAGTATTTCAAATTCAGTAGGCGTAAGTTTTATCCGTTTATTTATAATTATACATTCTAATGTATCGGGAAAAATTTCGACTTCGCCGACTTTTAAAATTTCATTGTTTAATGTGGTAATTTTTTCTTCAACTTGATTTCTACGTAATAAAGCTCTTATTCTAAGCAAAACTTCTTGAATATCAAAAGGTTTTACGAGATAATCGTCTGCTCCGCAGTCAAAACCTGTTGTTTTGTCATCTATTGTTCCTTTTGCTGTCAGTAAAAGCACTGGTGTTGCGAGTTTTGCCTTTCTTATATTTTTACAAACGTCAAATCCATTCATTTTAGGCATCATTACATCTAAAATAATTAAGTCATAAGCATTATTAAGAGCCTTGTTCAAGCCTTCTGCTCCGTCTTTTGCCGTGTCAACCGTATAACCGCTTTGAGAAATATCAAATTCTAATAATTCTCTTATTTCATTATCATCGTCAACAATTAAAATTCTTTGTTTTGGCATATATAAACTCCTATTTGGCTTTAAAAATAGTTTGTTCTCTGTCAGCACCGACACTTACGATTGAAATCGGACATTCAATAAGTTCTTCTAAGCGTTTGAGATATTTTTTTGCATTTTCAGGTAAATCCTCATATTTTTTTATGTTTGAAATATCTTTGTTCCAACCTTTGTGTGTTTCATAAATAGGTTCCAAATATTTGTGCATAAAGACATTTGTCGGATAATTGTTATAAATTTTATTGTTTCTTATATCTTTATATGCTGTACAAATTTTTATCTCATCAAAAGTATCGAAAACATCTAATTTCGTTATAGCCATTGAGGTTAAACCGCTTACAAGCGTTGCATATTTCGCAATTACAACGTCAAACCACCCGCAACGTCTTGGTCTGCCCGTTGTCGTACCAAATTCATGTCCGATATTTCTTATGTTTTCTCCGATTTTATCATTCAATTCCGTTACAAAAGGTCCTTCGCCGACACGTGTTAAATATGCTTTTGAAACGCCGATAACTTCATTTATCATATTAGGTCCGTAACCGCTTCCTGTGCAAGCTCCGCCTGCTATTGGGTTTGAACTTGTTACGTAAGGATATGTTCCGTAATCTATGTCCAACATAACCCCTTGAGCTCCCTCAAAAAGAATTGTTTTGTTGTTTTTTTTGAAATTATTTAACATTTCTTGCCATTTAAAGCAGACATAAGGTTTGAAGATTTCTGCATATTCCTTGCATTTTGATGTAAGTTCTTCTTTTGTATAAGTTTTTAAACTAAAAACTTCTTTTAATTCTTTGTTTTTTAAAGGTAAAATGATATCAAGTTTTTCACTTAAAGCCTCATTATCATATAAATCTTCTATTTTTAAGCCGTATCTAGCAATTTTATCTGTATAAGTCGGGCCGATGCCTTTTTTAGTAGTTCCGATTTTGCCTTTTTCAGAAGAATTACTTTCGGAATAACCGTCGATTTCAATATGATAATCCATTGTAATTGATGCAAGTGGACTGACTTTTAAGTTACTGACATTAATTCCTTCTTTTATAAGATTTTCAATTTCCTTTTTAAAAGTTTCAGGGTGAATAACTGTTCCTGCACCGATAAAACAGGTTTTTCCGGAATATAAAATTCCGGACGGAATTAGGTGAAATTTATAAGTTTTCCCGTTATGAACAACAGTATGACCGGCATTACAACCGCCTTGATATCTTATTATTAAATCAGCATTAGATGCAAGTAAATCCGTAATTTTTGCTTTACCTTCGTCGCCCCATTGGGCTCCGACTACGACAGTATTTTTCATTTAAAAGCCTTTCAGTTTGTTTATTTTCCGCCTAATTTTTGAATTACTAAATCGGTAACATCAAGTCCGCCGAC
>CAYYAL010000072.1:0-5744 GCA_964469445.1 uncultured Muribaculaceae bacterium | reverse complement strand
GATTTACCGAAACGCTTTGTAAAAATTCGTATCCGGCTTCTGCAAAAAGCCCGTTACTTCTTAACTCAATTGCTTTGTTATATCTTACTTGTGGAGATGTGTTGAATTTTATAACCGTTAGGCATAAATTTAAATTTTCTTGAGTTTGATTTATTTGTGCCGTTGAATTTTGTATGTTTTGCGGAGATGAATAATATTTTAGATAAAATAATGCTGCTCTGAAATCATTTGCTGCTTTTTCGTAATTTTTTTCCTTGTTTGCGCTATAAGTTGCTCTTGCTAAATATGAATTTATAAGCCCTATTCTAGCAGAATTATCCATATAATTAATTCTTAAAGCTTTTTTAAATTCCTCAATTGCACTTGAATATTGATATTGTGAATAATAAGTTTGACCTGCATCATAATGTTCTTTAAATCCTGCAAAAACAAGTTGCGTTGATAAAATTAAACCAAATATTACTGCGGTAAGTTTTTTCATATTTTAATCCTTAACTTTCATAATAAAGCATTTTACAACAATTATAAGAATTTTAATATAGTAATTAGGATAATAACAAAAATTCGTAAAACTAAAATCTTATTATTAGCGAGTTTTAAGGTTATTTTGTTAAGAAATATTACAAAAGTAAATCAAAAATATATAAGAAAGGCAATTTTTTTATATCGAAATTCTTTATATATGTACAGGGGATACAAACAAGGGATTATTTAAGGAGGATAAAGATATGGCACGCGTTTTAATTTCTATGCCGGAAAGATTTTTAAGTGAGATTGATGAAGTAGCAGGAAGCGAAAATCGTACACGTTCAGAATTGATTAGAGAAGCATTAAGAACTTATATGCACAGAAACCAAGTACGAGAATCTCAATCAGCAAACAGAAACGCTGCTATACTTGAAGCATTGTTGGGATAAATTCTACTCAAAAGGTTTATTGTTTGGTAGGTTAAAAGATTTTGGGCTAAGGGGATTAGGTTATGATGTTATGAAAGCGGATTTTTTTCAAAAATCCGCCTTTTTTTATCTTTTTTTGTTATAAAAAATATTATAAAAATTTAGTTTCGTAAACAGCTTTAAATATTTTATTGGTAATAACTTCAATATAATCGATTTTAACCCTACCGTTAATAATGACATCGCAAAATTCCATAGTCGGACGAATATATTTTTGAGCTGTTTTGTTTACATCTGCAAATTGTAAATCAGCAGCTTCGCCTGTTTTTCCACGGCTTTCTGCTCTTGTATACCATCTTGTTTTCAATATATCAAGCGGAGTAAAGACATAAACTTTTATATCCATGATATCTCTCAAACCTTCATTTAAGACATATAAACCTTCGTTAAGAATAATAGTTGCAGGTTTTTTAATTTCACCATTCGGGTCAGAAACACAGGTTACAAAATCATAATGAGGTGATTTAACTGTTCTTCCTGCTTTAAGTTCAACAAGATGTTTTTTCATAAGGTTTAAATCAATAACATCTGGGATATCAAAACTAAATCCTGTTTTAAATAATGCTTCATAACTGCCGGCTTCTTGAAGTTCTTTTGAAGTATCTTTGTAATAATCATCGCAACGAATTACGGTATAAATTCCTTCTTTTTTATCTTTAATGCATGCTTTTATAGTATTATCAACAAAAACAGTTTTCCCCGAAGCAGATTCTCCCGTAATACCTATAAGAAAAGATTTTTTTTTATCTTGAACAACTTTTCTTGCAATATTCATAATAAAATTATCAGAGATTTTTAAAAAGAGTGGTTGTTCTTCTTTTTTATCTTCTTCTATAACTTTTTTTAAGGAGTCTACAATATTTGATATGATTTCCATATCAGAATGTTGTGAATAAAAATTATAATCGTCTAAACCCAGCATAAATCCTCATCTTTTGCGTTCAATTAATTTTAACTTAAAAAATATGATTTTTCATGTATTTGTGAAAAAAGATTAAGTTAAATTTTAATATTTTTTCCTCTATAAAATTTATTTTGTTTTTACTATAATTAAAGCACGAGGAAATAAGGAGAAATATTATGAAAAAATCAATCAAAGATTTAGGTGATATCAGAGGAAAAAGAGCGTTGGTCAGAGTAGACGTCAATGTTCCTTTAGATGAAAATAAAAATGTTACAGATGATACAAGAATACAAGCAATTCTTCCAACGGTTAATTATTTAAAGGAAAAAGGTGCAAAGATAATATTAATGGCACATTTGGGAAGGCCAAAAGGGGAAGCTAATCCTGAATTTACATTATTACCTGTTGCAAAACATTTATCAAAAGTTTTGGGTGAAGATGTTTTATTTGTTTCAAAACCTGTCGGAGAAGGTGCTGATAAAGAATTAGCACAATTAAAAGAAGGTCAAGTTGCTTTATTAGAAAATATTCGTTATTACAAGGCGGAAGAAGCAAAAGATGATGATATGACATTTGCAGAAGAATTGGCAAAATTAGGCGATTTTTATGTAAATGATGCATTTGGAGCAGCTCACAGAAAACACACATCAACAGCTAAATTAGCACATATTTTAAAACCTGCTGTTTCAGGTTTGTTGATGGAAAAAGAATTAAGATGTTTATCACAAGCATTGGACAATCCACAAAGACCGTTTACAGCAATTGTCGGCGGAGCAAAAGTTTCATCAAAAATCGGAGTGTTAGAAAATTTGCTTGATAAAGTTGATAATATGATAATCGGCGGGGGCATGGCTTATACCTTCGTTAAGGCTAACGGTGGAAAAATCGGCAATTCTATTTGTGAAGACGATCAAATGGAAGTTGCAAAAGCTATTGAAAAGAAAGCTCAAGAAAAAGGTGTTAAATTAGTTATGGCATCAGATGTTCTTGTAGCCGATGATTTTTCAGGTAACGGCGTTAATAAAGTTGTAAATGTTTACGAAATTCCTGAAGGGTTTGAAGGGGTTGATGCAGGCCCTGAAACGCAAAAGAGATTTGCTGAAGTTATTAAAGCTTCCAAAACAATTTTAATGAACGGCCCTGTCGGTGCTTTTGAAAACCCTAAATTTGCAGAAGGTACAAAAGCTGTATTAAAAGCGGTTGTTGAAGCAACTAAAAACGGTGCAACTTCTGTAATAGGCGGTGGAGATTCTGTTTCTGCCGCTAAAAAATTCTGTAATGCGGAAGATTTCACACATGTTTCAACAGGTGGCGGTGCTTCTTTAGAATTTATTGAAGGGAAAATTCTTCCGGGCGTTGACGCTTTAGATAATAAATAGGTGAAAAGTTGATGAGTGTAGAACTTCTCGCACCTGCAAAAGATAAATACTGTGCCAAAGTCGCTGTTGACTTTGGCACAGATGCTCTTTATATGGGGGCTTATTCCTTTGGAGCAAGAAAAAATGCAGGTAATTCAATTGATGATATTAAAGAAGTTGTTGATTATGCTCACAAATTTGGGGTAAAAGTTTATGTTACGGTAAACACTCTTATTGAAGATGAGGAATTGCCCAAAGTTCAGCAATTAATTTATGAGTTGGATAAGATTAATGTCGATGGGTTGATTATTCAAGATATGAAAATTTTATCATTAGATTTGCCCGAAGAATTATCCATTCATGCCAGCACGCAGTGTGATAACAGGACTTTAGATAAGGTCAAAAAACTTGAAGAATGTGGGTTTTCAAGAGTTGTTTTGGCTCGAGAACTTTCTTTAGATGAGATAAAAAATATAAAAGAAAATTCTGATATTGAATTAGAAACCTTTATTCATGGTGCTTTGTGTGTTTCTTACAGCGGAAGATGTTATTTATCTGAAACTATCGGCAGTCGCAGTGCAAATAAGGGTGATTGTGCTCAACCTTGTCGAAAAAAATATTCCTTGATTGATGATGAGGGTAAAATTTATGCAAAAGATAAGTATTTATTGAGTTTAAAAGATTTTAACGCTTCAAGGTATATAAAAAATCTTGTTGATATCGGAGTTAAATCTTTAAAAATAGAAGGTCGGCTTAAAGATGAAAATTATGTAAAAAATATTGTTGCATATTATCGAAAATTATTGGATAAATTTACTCAAAAATCATCTTGTGGCGAGGTTTTTTATGATTTTGAACCTGATATTGAAAAAAGCTTTAACAGAGGTTTTTGTGAATATTTTTTAAACGGAAGAAATAAAGATATTTATAATTTTAATTCGCAAAAATCTTTGGGTGAAAAAGTGGGAAAAATTTCTAAAGTAGGGAAAGATTTTTTTGAACTCGAATATGTTAAAAATAAAAATATAATTTTTTCTCCAAATGATGGAATTTGCTTTTATATAAATAATGAATTAACGGGCTGTTTAATTAATAAAACTATCAAAAACCGTATTTTCCCAAACAAAATGTCTAATTTTAAAGTCGGTATGGAGATTTATAGAAATTCTGACGTGGCTTTTGAAAAAATATTGAAAAATTCGAAGACAAATCGCAAAATTATGGCAAAATTTATAATTGAGAAAAATAAGATTTCGGTAATTGATTGTGAAAATAATATGGTAGAAACGTCATTTAATTTTGAAGAATATGCTCAAAATCAAGATAAAATGAGCGAAAATTTTGTAAAACAGTTTAAAAAATCAGGTGAAAGTATTTTTCTTATAACAGATGTTGAAATTAAACTTCAAAAATTGCCGTATTTAGCAATTTCTCAACTTAATGAAATTCGCAGAAATTTATTGGAAAAACTTGAAGAAAAACGTTTAACCGTTTATAAAAGGAATAAGAATAAGGCTTTAAAACCATTTGTGGAAGAAAATAAAAATTATCCTGTTATGACTACAAAACATTGCTTAAAATATGCTTTTGACATGTGTGGCAAAGATAAGAAATTATTTTTGATTGATGAAAAAGGTAAAAAATGGCGTTTAAATTTTAACTGCAAAAAGTGTGAAATGGAGATATATAATGAATTATAGCGGAAAAGACATTTTAGATATGATGTCTTTTGCAATAAATTATAATAATTTTTTGAGAGACATTGTTTTGAAAGAAATAAAAGAGCCGAAATCGGCTCTGCTCGATTTCGGCTCCGGTTGCGGAACTTTTGCCAAAATGTTGAAAGAAAAAGGGATTGAGAATATCACTTGTTTGGAAATTGATGAAGAATTAAATCAAAAATGCAAGAAAGATTTTAATTGTGTTTCAAGTTTAGAACAGGTTGAAGATAATTTTTTCGATTTAATTTATTCATTTAACGTTTTAGAACATATAGAAGATGATTTCGGCATTTTAAAAATATTGAAAACGAAATTGAAAGATGGTGGGGAAATAATTATTTATGTTCCGGCATGTAATAATTTATTTTGTGAATTTGATAAAAAAGTCGGACATTTCAGGCGTTATGATAAAAAAAGGTTGAAAAAAATGTTTAAAGAGGCGGGAATTGAACTAGAAACTTTAGAATATCAAGATTTTATAGGATTTTTACTTGCTTATATTTATAAATTTTTAAACAAAAAAAACGGAGAAATAACAAAAAATCAGATTTTAATTTTCGATAGAATTTTATTTCCGATAAGTAGATTTTTAGATAAGGTAATATTTTCAAAAATTATCGGAAAAAACCTTTTGACAAAGGGTAGAAAATAAAATCCGTTTAAAATATTTGATATTAAATAATATCAAAGAAAAATTATTTTTAACCGTTAACAAGAAATAATTATAACGAAAATGCATTTCGTCTGTTAACACAATCTGCATAGCATTTTCTTATATAATTATTTCTTTCAACTTGTCTTCCTG
>CAYYAL010000071.1:0-5757 GCA_964469445.1 uncultured Muribaculaceae bacterium | reverse complement strand
GGGTTCCATCTTTGTGTTTGGTGTCCGAAATGTACACCTGCTTCTAAAAGTTCAATCATTGACGCTGTTGGCATCTTGCTTCTCCTTATTTTATAATACTTTATTTTGCTGAGCTGAGAAAAAAATTTTTACGCTCCGCCTACGAACAACACCTTCCATCTTTAAAAAGACTAGGGTAAAACCTATCGAGCCAGTGCCATTGATAATATTATATTACAAACATTTTTTTTAACAAATTTTCTATGTAAATATTTGTTAAATGACTTTTTTTATTCAACTTGCAATGAAAAAGTTTTAAGATAAAATATTTTAATAATTGATTGGAGGTTTTAATTATGAAATATGTATGTGAAGTTTGTGGACATATAGAAGACGGTCAAGCACCTGAAAAATGCCCTGTTTGCGGTGCATCTAAGAATAAATTTAAAATTATGAATGAAAGCGAAAAAGCTTGGGCAGATGAACATAAAATCGGAATTGCACAAGGACTTGATGCAGAAGTAGTTGAAGGATTGCAAGCTAATTTTACGGGTGAATGCACAGAAGTCGGAATGTATTTGGCAATGAGCAGACAAGCGGATAGACAAGGCTTACCTGAAGTAGCTGAAGCTTACAAACGAATTGCGTTTGAAGAAGCTGAACATGCCGCAAAATTTGCAGAACTTTTAGGAGAAGTTGTTACGGCAGATACAATGAAAAATTTGTCGATGAGAGTTGATGCAGAATATGGTGCTTGTGAAGGCAAATTAAAAATTGCAAAACGTGCTAAAGAACTCGGTTATGATGCAATCCATGATACAGTTCATGAAATGTGCAAAGACGAAGCAAGACACGGAAAAGCTTTTGAAGGCCTTTTAAAAAGATATTTCTAGATTTTTAAAATTTATTATAGAAGGGCGAATTAATTTCTAATTCGCCCTTTTGTTTTATATTTCGTGTAAATATTTTTTAAGTTTCATTGGGATTCTTCTATTTGCAACCATTCTTAACTTCTGCTCGGCTTCGGTTGTGTCCTGTGTCAACATGCCTTAACATACGAGCTAGTACACGTGGCGGTTTCATTCTGCTTGAACCACCCTGATTACCACCGAAAAACCCCGAATTGAGGGAATTCCGTTTACCCCAATCTATATAATGACTGTAAGCTTCTCTTGCTTCTGCTTTATTGCGTCTATAATCTTCTTGATGACGGTCATTATTATATGCCATATTTTTTTCCATTTCTCTTGATAACCATCCTCCGTAGCCTTCAATGCCTAGTTCTTTGACTGCTCCGCTAATTTTTTTATCTTTTTCCAGTTTTTCAAAATACTTTATTCGCACTTTTTTTGGTAATTTCTTCAAGTCTTCATTAATCTCATCAAGAACTTCTTTACAATCGTTTGGTGATTTTGCACCTTCAAGTTGAGAGGTTGCGTTATTTAATTTTTCCAAAACCATAAAAGATGTATTTGAAGTTGTTGGATAACCCAAAGTTAAAAGAACATGTTTTCTTAATATTTTACTTTTATCATTCATTGCTTCTTTTAAATCAGCTATTAAGGTTTCATATCCTAATAAGTCTTTTTGAGTTACGTCCGTTACAGTCCCTTTTTTAAATTCCTCTTGCAAGTTTTTAAATGCTTCTTTTTGAGCTTTTAAATATTCTTTTTGGTCAGATTTCGGCATTGTTGCGAAATCGGCTAAAAATAGAGTATATTCCTGTTCTGGAGTTAAAGTAGAAGCTTCAGGGTTGTCATACATTTTATCAGCTTCACGTCTGATATTAATTGTTTCTTGAAATAAAATAAGATTATTCAACGAATTTTCTCGGTCTTTTTTACCTGTTCCACCGACCATATCGTAAGTTGCTCGATTGTTAATTTCTATTCTTTTTTGCTCCAATAATGTATCTATTACTTTTTTAAAATCATCGTCTTTAGTATATAAATCTTTAAAATCTTCATTTTCCATAAGACTAAAGTAATTGTCATTTTCTTCTTTAAAAACATCAATAGCATCTTTTTTTATTTTAGCAAGTTCAACTGAGCCGGTTATTGTAGTTGGAAGTGTTTTGAGATCTGCAACTATAGCCGGTTTTTCCGGCGTAGCTGGCGGGCTATCGGGTTTTTTGTCCGGTGTAGCTGGCGGGCTATCGGGTTTTTTGTCAAATCCATCAGTTTTTGGCCCATCATCTTCTTGGCTAACAATTCCTCCTGTATATTCTTCATTTTCAGAGGAATTAGGTGTGGTTAAATGTTCATTTGTATTGAACAAAATTTTGTTTACACGTTCTAAAAAACTCATAAGTCTACCTTCCTTGTATATAATCATGGTTTAAATCGGCATAATTAATATTAATCTTTAATTTTTTAGGTCAATTATTAACTAATGTAAAATTGATTTTACTTTGTTGGCAAAAAAAAAGTTGTTCAGACTTCATGCATAAGTGTGAAGCATTTAATTTAAAAATAAGAAGGAGTTCAAATGAGAGTTACATTAGATTTAAACAATAAAATCAGCAATAATAATAATTGCAGTCCTAAAATCAACAAAATGCAAAACAGCTATCATGAAAGTTATAAAAAACCTATACAAAAAGCATTTGCACCTGCAAATTTGTCTTTAATTTCTTTCTATGGAAAACTAGAAAATAACGAGATTTCTCCGTTACAGAAAGCTCGATTAAATTATGACCCAAAACTTCCTGCTGTTTTTAAAAACGGAGAAGTCGCAAATGCTTCTGTTCGCTACGGTGATAAAACAGAATCAGTTGCAAATAAAGACCAAATAAAAGAATTATTCCCAAACACTTACGGTCAACCGATTGTATCATTTAAACCATCTTCAATTGGTGATGTAAGTGATTTTAAAGAGAATAAACCGCTAAAAGTTGCAGTTGTACTATCAGGCGGACAAGCATCAGGTGGGCATAACGTTATTACAGGGCTTTATGATTCTTTAAAAACACTTAATCCTCAAAATGAACTTTATGGATTTTTAGGAGGTCCATCAGGATTAGTTGATAACAAGTATATTAAATTTACAGATAAAAAAATTGACGAAATCCGAAATACAGGCGGATTTGACGTAATCGGTTCAGGAAGAACAAAACTTGAAAAAGAAGAACAATTTGAAAAAGTTTTAGATAATTGTAAAAATTTAGGAATAAATGCAATTACAATAATCGGTGGAGATGACAGTAATACGAATGCGGCTGTTCTCGCAGAATGGCTTGTGGCAAAAGACACAGGAATTAACGTTGTTGGCTGTCCAAAAACAATCGACGGAGATTTAAAAAATGACCAAATAGAAACGTCTTTCGGGTTTGATACTGCAACAAAAACATTTTCTGCAACAGTAGGTGATATTGAAAAAGATGCCTTATCGGCAAAAAAATATTGGCATTTCGTAAAAGTTATGGGCAGAAGTGCTTCCCACGTGGCTCTTGAAATTGCACTACAAACACACCCTAACATTACTTTAATTTCAGAAGAAGTTGAAAAGAAAAATATGTCATTAGATGAAGTTGTAAATTCCATGGCAAATGTAATTGCAAAAAGAGGAAATGAAGGTAAAAACTACGGAATTGCAGTTATTCCTGAAGGAGTAATTGAATTTATTCCTGAAATGAAATCTTTAATTTCAAATCTTAACGAATTAACTGCTAATGAAGAAGTTAAACAAGTTTCTGATAAAGAAACCTCTATGAAATTAATATCAGAAAAATTACCTGAAAATGATTCAAAAGTATTTAACTCACTTCCAAAATCAATAAAAGAACAATTGCTTATGGATAGAGATTCTCACGGAAATGTTCAGGTTTCAAAAATTGATACCGAAAAATTATTAATGGAAATGGTTAAGAAAAGACTTGATGAGATGAAAGAAGAAGGAACTTACAACGGAAAATTCTCAGCACAAAACCACTTCTTGGGATATGAAGGAAGATGTCCTCTTCCATCAAATTTTGATGCGGATTATTGTTATTCTTTAGGGACAACGGCAGCAGCATTGTTAAATTCAGACAAAACAGGTTATATGGCAACGGTCAAAAATCTTACAAAAAATGCCGATGACTGGCAAGCAGGCGGAACGCCGATTACCATGATGTTGAATATGGAAAGAAGAAGCGGCAAAGATAAACCTGTAATTAAAAAAGCATTGGTCGAACTTGACAGTCCTGCTTTTAAAGAATTCGAAAAAAACAGAGCAAATTGGGCTAAAGATGATGAATACAGAGTAGCAGGTTCTATTCAATACTTCGGGCCAAGTGAAGTTTGCGACGCTAAAACAAAAACTTTGGAATTAGAAAACCAAAATTAATATTTCAACTGATTTTAAATAAAAAATCCTGAATAATAATTCAGGATTTTTTTATTCTTCATTTTAACGTGGAATTACCAAATCTTGAGCCAGTTCAATGTTCATTGCACTGCCTTTGGAAACTTTAAAATTAAGCCCTTTCATATACGTTCCGCCGACAATAGAACCCATCATAACAGTCGGTGCAATAAAAATTGTAGCAATAAGCATTACAGGAAGTAAGAAAATAATACCTACAACCATTAATACGCTGCTTAAAACAAAAGTTCCACCGCCAATAGAGGCTATTCTGAGAGCATTCAATGCCGTAGGGCGTTGCAAAGCTCCGTTTCCTGATTTAACTCGAGCTGTAATATCTATTTTATTTTCCGGTGTTAACTCCAATTCTCTTAATGTAACAAAAATTTTGGCATTGGTATTCATGCTTTCAGCCTGTTGCAAATCTCTTACATAACCTTTTAACAAAGTACCTTTAGGAAGTATTAATTGATTTTCTTTTGTAAGTAAGTCTTCGCCCAGTGCAAAAGTTATTGGGTCATTTATTTTAACATTTTTCGCATCTATGTCCTCTGTAAAAATAAATTTCAAAATAGCTCCTTTTTTAATCACAATTTCATTTGGACAAACAAAAACGTCGTATTTTCGATGTTTTTTGATTGTTGTTTCGTTGCAATCAGAACTATAATTTAATGCATTTACAGGCATAACAATCTGACAAAAAGCAATTAATAAAAATATAGATATGATTTTTTTAAGCTTGATTTTCAAAATACAATCTCCTATAATATTGAAATAACAGCTATTTTAATATAAGAATGGAGATTAATTCATGAAATTAAAATTTTTTATAACACTTTTTCTAATGATTGTTTTTTCTCTTAATGTAAAAGCAGAAGTGTTCAAAGCAGTAACAATGCAAGCGATAAATACCGAAAATCCTCCATCAACAGTTGAATTAGAAGCGATTTCAAATATGGATTTGGGTGATATTCAAATAGAAAAAGGATATGTATTATACGGTGATTTTATTGACCTAATTCCACCGAGAGCTTGGGGAAAAAATGCAACTTTTTCCGTTAAATTGACAAAATACAAGGATTTAAGAGGAGATGAGCATGCAATTCAAGGTGAGCATGTAATAAAATACAGACAAGCCTTAAGACCTCAATATGATAGGGCTGAATTCAGTTTAATGGGTTCTTCCGACGGTGGCAGAACAGAAAGCGGAGTTTGTTTTTCACCTTATGATATAAAATTAATGAAAGAAAGCAAAAATGTCGGAGAATTTTTATGGAAAGATATGAATAAAGATTCTGCATGGAACCCTGGATTTGAATTAAAATACAAACCTAAAGAAACAATTTACTTCAATTATTAATTTGTAAAAAATATTAAATAAAAACAAACAACAAAAGAGCCTCAAACGGCTCTTTTTTAAATAAATGGTACCCC
>CAYYAL010000070.1:0-5835 GCA_964469445.1 uncultured Muribaculaceae bacterium | reverse complement strand
TTTTGAGAAAAATAAGCACAAGAGGCAATCATAGCAGCATTATCGGTGCAATACTTCATAGCAGGTGCAAAAACTTTTATTCCGTCTTTTTCTAAATCAAAATGTTTTCTTCTGATTTCCGAATTAGCAGCAACTCCACCTGCTAAAACAAGTTGATTATACCCTTTTTCTTCAAGAGCTTTTTTGGTTTTTCTGATAAGTGTTTCAGAAACAGTTTCTTGAAAACTTGCACAAATATCATTTGTAGGTAAATCCTTTCCGTCAAAAGATTTTACAAGTCTAAGCACGGCTGTTTTTAAGCCTGAAAAACTGAAATCATAACCGTCCATCTTTGCAATAGGAAGTTTGAAAGCTTTTGGATTCCCTTCTTTAGCGAGTTTATCCAAAAGAGGTCCCCCAGGGTAAGGCAAACCTATCAGTCTTGCGACTTTGTCATAAGCTTCTCCCACGGCATCATCTGTTGTTTCGCCTAAAATAATTTGTTCTTTGTGAGATTTTACATCAATTATTTGAGTGTGTCCGCCGGAAACCAAAAGAGCGATAAAAGGCGGTTTTAAATCAGTATCAAGATAATTTGCACAAACGTGAGCATTTAAGTGATTAATTCCGATAAAAGGTTTGTCGTGGATTAGGGCAAGAGTTTTTGTTGCATTTAACCCGACTAAAAGTGAGCCGACAAGCCCAGGGCCGACGGTTCCTGCAAAAGCTGTTATGTCATTTGGAGTTAAATTTGCTTGTTCAAAAGCTTCTATTATAACGTAATTTATGGCTTCTAAGTGTTCTCTTGCTGCAATTTCAGGAATAACACCGCCGAATTTTTCGTGCGTTTTAATTTGAGAAAATACTACATTTGCAAGAACTTCTCTACCGTTTTTAACAATGGCACAAGCTGTTTCATCACAGCTGGATTCAATCGCCATGATTATATTGTCGTGAGAAGAATTTTCACCTATTTCAATCGGATTATCCGAGAATAATGTTTTTTTCATCATATTCATAGTAATATTATATTACAAAGGATAAAAATAAATGCAGTTTTTAGACAAAGTAAAAATAAAAATAGAATCAGGTGCCGGCGGAAATGGTATGGTTGCATGGCGTCGAGAAAAATATGTTGATAAAGGCGGTCCTGCAGGTGGAGACGGTGGAAAAGGCGGAGATATTTATTTTGTTGCTGATGAAGATATGTCAACTCTTCTCGATTTTAAGTTTAAATCCATGTTTAAAGCCCAAAGAGGCGAAAACGGAAGTATTAAAAATTGTCATGGAAGATGCGGAAAAGATTTGTATGTAAAAGTTCCTATGGGAACAATTATAAGAGATGTTAAAACAGGCAAGGTTATTGCTGATTTGACAGAAAACGGACAAAAAGTTCTTGTTGCCGCAGGCGGTCGTGGCGGTCGTGGAAATGCCAGATTTGCTTCAGCTCAAAAACAAGCTCCTCAATTTTGCGAACCGGGGGAACCTGCTATTGAAAGAGAACTTGAATTGGAATTGAAATTAATTGCTGATGTTGGACTTTTAGGAATGCCTAATGCAGGAAAATCAACATTTATAAGCAAAGTTTCTTCCGCAAAACCAAAAATTGCAGATTATCCTTTTACAACACTTGTACCGCATTTGGGCGTTGTGAAAAAACCAAACGGCGACGGTTATGTCATTGCAGATATTCCGGGGCTGATTGAAGGTGCTTCAGAGGGAATTGGGCTTGGGCATGAATTTTTAAGACACGTTGAAAGATGTCGTTTTTTAATTCATATCGTTGATTTAACTCAAGATAATCCTTTGGAAAATTACAAAAAAATTAATGAAGAATTAAAAAAACATTCTGAAATTCTTGCAGAGAAATATCAAATCATTGCATTAAACAAAATTGATTGTATTTTTGATGAGCAAAGGCAAGAATTTTTAGAAGAATTTAAAAAGATTTCTCAAGATGTATTTTTAATTTCAGCCGTAACAGGTGAAAATGTCGATGAGTTATTAAACTTTGTAGCACAAAAAGTTGATGAAATTGAAAAACCGAATTCAGAAGTTGAAATCGGAGAAGATTTAGAAGCTTATAATAACGACGACAGTTCATTTGAAGTAATTAAAGTTTGTAAAGACGGCTGGGAAGTGAGTGGCGGAAAAATTCGTCGTCTTGCACTTGTAACAGACGCTCGTAATGTTGAACAGATAATAAGACTTCAGAACATAATGACAAATATGGGTGTGTTTGAAGAATTGAAAAAACAAGGTGTTCAAGACGGAGATACAATTGTAATAGGACATCTTGAAATGGTTTATTATGATGAAAATAATTAATTAAATTATGCAAATCTTTCTAACCTTTCACCAAGTTCTGCTTTTGTGATTTTTCCATCTTTGTTTAAATCTAAACCTTTGTTGTGTGCATAATATATTTCGTTTGATGTTGTTAGAACTTCTCTGCCTGCTCTTGCAGGTAAAAATGTTAATGTTGCTAAATCTCCTGCTGAAAGATTACCTTGTATTCCAGCGGAAGCTTTTGCTCTTAATAAGTATTTTTCAACATATGCTAATTGTTCGACTGCAGACATTTTTGCTAATTCTGCTGTACTTGTTCCCAATCCTTTAGCTGTATTTGGCATAAATTGGATTAAACCTGTTGCACCACCATTTGAATTAACAGCCGCAGGGTTTAATCCTGATTCTGCATTCATTAAGGCTAATAAATCCGAAGATGAACAACCAATCCTATTTGCGACATTTTCTAATTCTCTGTAAAAATCTTCACCTAAATTTGCATTTGAAGATGAAGAATAATTTTTTGAATAATTGTTTGTATTAGAAGAAGAATTGCCTGAAGCGGTTTTGCCGGCATTTTGTTGTAACTTATATGTAAATAAGGCTATAGGGTCAAAAGTTCCGTTTAAAGCCATTGCCATCATAGGGTTTATTCCGCTGAATAAAGAATTCATCGGGTCTAATCTTTTATTAAGCCCGCTTAAGTAGTCTGTCTTGCACGAACCCATATTATAATAATTAATCATTAAATCTTGTTGAAAACTCATAAAATAACTCTTTATAATAACCTACATATATATAAAGTATTTTTGAGTGAAAAAATTGCCTTTTTTCTATTAAATTATTAAAATGTTTTTATGAAAAGATTTATTCTGATATTTTGTTTGATAGTTTTTGCACAGCAAGTCTTTGCAGAAGACTTTGATTATATGCAGGTTTACAGAGATTTACAACCTGCGGATTTTTCTTATATTCATGATATTGACCCCGGAAATTATTATGAAAATAAAGGGTCTACATGGTCGCCATATCCGCTTTTTAGGTTAAATTCAAATATTTATTTTAAAAATGTAACAATAGTACCCGGATATTATCTTTTAACCCCTAGGGAACATAAAGGTATGTATTATATTTTGTTTAAAGAATCCGGAAAAGTTAAATATATAATTCCGACTTATAAGAGGGAACTTGTTCCTGAATTTTTTTACGATGAAAATTTGCCTAAGCCTAAATTGACTTTTGGACAAAAATTTCAATTAAATTCTTTAAATCTTATCGGGAAATTTTTTAAAAGTGCGAAAAGAAAACCAACGCCACCGACTTTTTTGGAAGTTACGGATTTAGATAACAGTTTTATTTCTATGGTTATTTATTATGATAAATACCGTTATTACACTCTTTTAAGAACTTCAAAATTATAAAAATTGAATAAATGTAACAAATTTCTTAAATTTTTAAAAAAACAGGCAAAAATTTTTGTTATAATTGTTTAAGATGTTAAGAAAGTGTGGATTTATGGTTTCTTCAGTATCATCTCCAAATATAACAAAAACAAGCATTTTTTATATTAATGATTTGCATGCTCAAACCGGTAAAATGGAAAGAATTAAGACGGCATCTGATTCGTTTGAAAGAAGTACGCCAAAAGATGTCAATCAGCTTAAATTGTCAGGCGGAGATATATTTTTGGGAGAAGATACGAGTTCAAATACAGCGATTAAAAGTTTTTTAAATTCGATAAATTTAGATGCAACAGCTCTTGGAAATCATGAATTTGATTTATCTGCCGATAGTTTTTCAAAAATAACTGATGACGCAAATTACAAAATGTTAGGTATGAATTTAAAACCTGATGAAACTTCTCAATTAAAGAAAAAGTTATCAAATTCTTATATTTTGGAAAAAGACGGAGAAAAATATGGAATAATAGGGCTTGCTCCGTTTGATTTAAAAACAAGAATAAAAAAACCGGAAAGGTTTGACAATATTAAAATTGAAGATTTTGAAGCTTGTAAAGCAGAAATTCAACAAACAGTGGATAATTTTTCTAAAAACGGAATTAATAAAGTGATTTTGTTATCTCATAGTGGTTTAGAAAAAGACAGAGAAATTGCAAAAAGTGTTAATGGAATTGATGTTATTATAGGTGGGCATTCCCACGAACTAATAAAAGACATTGTTAATGATAAGAATTTATTTTATTCAAAAAAGGGTGAACCTGTAATTATAACGCAAGCAGGAAAAGATGGCGGAAATTTTGGGGTTTTAAACCTTGAATTTGATAAAAACGGTGTTATAAAAAGTGTTCAAAATAATGTTTATGAAACAAATAATTTTGAAAGAAGTTATCCTCTAAAATATGTTTTTGACAAATTTTTGGGAGAAGCAATTCCTGCGGGTAAAATAAAATTTGTAGAAAAGTTTGATATGCAGAAATCTTTAATAAGCGAAAATCCTAATGGAAATCTTATAACAGATGCACTTAAAAGTGAATTTAAAACAGATATTGCGATGGTAAATTCGGCTAATTTAAGAGGACAATTTGCTGTCGGAACCGTTTATGATAGGGATATAAGCTTAATTTCTCCTTTCAAAAATAAAATGACAATAGCTTCTTATAATGAAAAAGAACTTGTTGATGCGATAGAATACGGTGGTACGAATAGCCTTACTTCTGAAAATCATAAACCCGGAATTATTTATACTTCAGGTTTAAAGTATATACTTGGTAAAGACGGAAAATTAAAGGATTTAATTTTTATTGACAAAGAAAATAAAGAGCATAAAATTGATGTAAAAAATCCTGATATAAATAAGACTTATTCAGTTGCACTTGATGATTATATGTCAAGAGGCGAAGATGGATTTTCGATGTTAAACAAAATAAATTCTGCTCAAACATTTGATTTTGATAAGGATAAAGTTGTATTTGATTATATTAAAAAACAAACAGAACCGATTGAAATTAAAACTGACGGAAGAATTAAGATTTTGGATTATTAGAAATAAAGTTTTTATTTTTACGTAAAACCATTGACTTTTCTTTTCTAATCATTAAATTTATCTCATACATTTAGATGTATGAAAAAGTGATGAAATCCTACATAATGAGTTTGTGAGAGTGTGATTTATGCCGTTTGTATACCGACTACAAAAGATACTGGATTTCAGAATAAGAAAAAAAGAAGAGCAACTTCTTGTAGTGCAAAAGGCACAACATTCTTTAAATATGGCAATCAAATCAATAGAAGATAATAATAAGGAAATTGCAGACACGACAAATGCAAGAAGAACGGCAGATTACAGAATGATGGAATCTTTTGATAAATATATTCATTATCTCTGGGAAAAAGCAGAACAACTTGAAAAATATAAACAAGAAAAAGAAAATATTTTAAGACGAGAAAAAGCATTGCTTATGCAGAGAGAAAAAGAAGTAAACGTTCTCGAAAAGCATAGGGAAAATTTAAGAGAAATCTATCTGGAAGAAGAGAAGAAAGCAGAGTTAAAAATGTTATCCGAAATCGGAAGCCAAAGACATTTTGCAAGGTCGAAACTCGAAAGAGA
>CAYYAL010000069.1:4160-5950 GCA_964469445.1 uncultured Muribaculaceae bacterium | reverse complement strand
GTCCCGAACTCTTTTATATGTAATTCTTCATCTTCAATATTTGATGAATTTTCAACAATTTCGACATTATTATTATTTGATTGATAATTTTCTGAAAAATCATTATCAGCAGATTTATTAGTATCAATATTCATATTATCCTCAAAAGTATTTTTATTATCTTCCTGTCTAAATGTATTATTTTGCATTGAATGTGCGACATTATGTGCGTCATAAGCTTGTTTTTTAACTTTTTTTGCAAGTCCTATTATCAAATAAGAAGTTCCGCCGAGAAAAACCAAAGCCCCTAATATTAATAATATATTATTAATAGGAAAAGGTTTTTTATCTGTTTCATTTGCAAGATTAAACATCTGTTCTTCAGGAGAAAGTTCCGGCTTAGGCTCTTCCTCTTTAACTTTTTCAACTAATTTTTCAGGCTCGGGAATTTCTTCTTTTGCAACTTGCTGAGGCGTTTCTTTCGGCAATTTTTCTAATGTCGTTTTAGGGATTTCACCTTTAACAGGAGGTAATTCCATAACAGGTTCTTCCGCACCTGTCGGTCTTTTAGCTGGTTTTACCGCATTCGTCGTTGCTGTCTTGTAAACACCTTTTGAAACTTGAGGGGCATTAGGTCTTCTGTAAGTCGTTGATACAGGACGTTTATAAACGTTTCTCGCATAAGTAGCCGTTGGAATTGTCGTCTTTTTAACAACTGTTTTTGTATAAGCAGGTTTAGCCACAACCTTCTTAACAGTTGGTTTTGAAGTCATTAACATTTTTTGTTGTTCCGCAGTTTCTTTCACCGCATTTGTCAACGGCAAAACTTCCGGAAGATTTAATACTTGAACTGATGTTATTATTTTAACAGGTTGCGTTGATTTGAATGTAATTTTTGTATAACCGCTCAAAGGTGGATTTTCTGAAAACGGTTGGGTTTCAACTGCTACAAGTTCCAAAATATCTTTTAAAAGTTTTATATCTGTTTTTTCAACAAGTGAACTTTTTACTTCTGGAATTAAAATAACATACTCATTATTAGGCTTTTCCAAAAGATGAATTGTATCGTCAAATTTATTTGTCATATATAAAATTGCATTTAATTCTTTATTATTTGTCTTATATATATCTAATTTGAATAAATTATTTTTAAATCCATCAGAAAAATTTACATTAAAATTATTTTGAGCTTGTGCAAAGCAAAACTGTATGTTCATAAGCAATACAGCTAAAAATATTATAAAATTTTTTAAACTATTTTTTTTCACGTTTCATATTTTATCATCAACAATTCTTTTTTGATACAAATTGTTAACAAAATGTAAGTTTTGTTGTAAAATCTATTTTATGAATTTTAATTTAGAAGAAATATTAACTGCAACAAATGCAAAAGTTTTAAAAAATACCACAAATGAAAAAAACTTTACATTTTCAACAGATACAAGAACAATTAAAAAAGGTGAGATTTATTTACCTCTAAAAGGTGAAACCTTTGACGGAGAAAAATTTATAGAAAATGCTCTTAAAAAAGGTGTAAATGGATATTTTACGACTTCTGATGTAATTTTTGAAGAAGCTGATTTAGTATTAAAAATAAATAATGCCTTGGAAACATATTTAAGCTTGGCGAAATTTTATCGTAATAAAATTTCGCCAAAAGTAATTGCTATCACAGGAAGTAGCGGAAAAACAACCACAAAAGAGATGATGGCAAGCGTTATGAGCGAAAAATTCAAAACGCATAAATCCGAATTAAATTTTAATAATGAAATCGGAATGTCAAAAACAATTCTTTCAATGCCCGCCGATAC
>CAYYAL010000069.1:0-4060 GCA_964469445.1 uncultured Muribaculaceae bacterium | reverse complement strand
AAATATACACCGATTGAAAAAAGATGGGATATTGAAGAAATAAAAGGATTTAATATTATAAATGATAGTTACAACGCAAATCCTGAATCAATGAAAGCTGTTTTAAAAACATGTTTAAATTTATATAAAAATCCCCTTTTTGTCCTCGGGAATATGGGCGAACTTGGAGAAAATGAAAAACTTTACCACAAGCAAATCGGCGATTTCTTAAAAAAATATTCTGATTATAACTTGATAACAGTTGGAAATTTGGCCAAAGAGATTAATCCCGACGGAATAAATTTTGAAACAAATGAAACTTGTGCAAAATATATAGTTGAAAATATAAAGGTTGGTACTACAATTATATTTAAAGCTTCGAGAGCTATGAAATTTGAAGATATAATCGAAAGGATTAAAAATACATGATAATGATAGTAGTGGCAACACTTCTCGGTATGATAATTTGCCTTCTTATGGGTGTTCCTTATATAGATTTTTTAAAGAAAAAAATGTTTAACCAATATGTCAGAGAAGAAGCACCTGACACTCATAAACAAAAAAACGGAACGCCGACAACAGGCGGAGTTTTTATTGTTGCAGCAATATTAATTGCATCAATAATAACGCTTTTACTGGCACAAAAACTTACTACAACATCATTAATAATTCTTATAACATTACTTTTCTACGCATTTGCAGGATTTCAAGATGATTTCATCAAAATAAAAGGGAAAGAAAATAAAGGCTTATCAGCAAAAGGAAAATTTTTAAGACAAGTAGCAATTGCTTTGCTACCAACGATTTATGTAACCTTAAATACCGGAACAAACATTCTTTTTGGTTATAATTATATAAATCTTGGAATATTATATCCGTTTTTAGCAGTCTTTATCATAACAGGAGCATCAAATGCATATAACTTAACAGATGGGTTAGACGGGCTTGCTGCATCAACAGGAATATTCGCTTTTTTGGCTTGTGCAATCATTGCACATCTTTTGGGCGAAAGCGAAGTTGCAATAATTTCAGCAAGTGTATGCGGAGCATTAATAGGATTTTTAAGATATAACAGACCTAAGGCGAAAGTATTTATGGGCGATACAGGTTCTTTAGCAATCGGAGGATTGTTAGGAACACTTGCCGTTATGGGTAAATTTGAATTTTGGCTCGTAATTATCGCAGGAGTTTTTATTATAGAAACTTTATCCGTAATAATTCAGGTTATAAGCTTCAAAACGACAGGAAAACGAATTTTTAAAATGTCGCCTGTTCACCATCATTTTGAACTTTGCGGCTGGAGCGAAATAAGAATTGTAACAACATTTGCACTAACTTCGCTAATGTTTGCAATGCTCACACTTGTTGTCTTTATTTTATTTTACACAAGTGCAATATAAAATTATTCCTCAAAAGAAATCATGGCATCTTCTTCTTTCATAGCTTTTTCAAGAAGGATATATGTCATATAAGCACCGAGTGCAACTGCTTTCGGTTCTAAATCTGTATTCTTTGCGGCTTCAATTATTGCAGAATTTATTTCAGGATTTTCTTCTTTAATATAATGTATCATGGCTTTTCGCCAAGCGTCGACATCTTGAAAAATTTCTGCAAATGCTAATGATGATTGTTCTTCAGTTATAATAGGTAACATTTCTTACTCCAAATATAAATTTTATTATATTAAATTTTGTAAATAAAGTCCAGCTTTTTGAAAAAATAAGTTTAAAATATACTTTATATACATGTGAAAATGTGCAAATAGGAGCTTTATATGTTTTTTGTAAACCGCGTGTCAGGTAATAATACCGTAACATCGTCATCACCTAACTCAATTAATTCAGATAATGATTTTATGAATAGCGTTTATGGTAATGGTTTTAACGGAACAAAACAAAACACGCCTGATGATAACCCTAATTTTATAATAAAAACGGGTAAAACATTATACAGCGTTTGGCAAAATGCATTGAAAGATAATCCTGAATTAAAAACCAACGGTTTAACACTAGAAATGCTTGCTTATTATAATGATATTGATTTAAACATACCCATCAACGAAACTCAGGAAATTAAAATCCCGATAAAAGATTTTGATAACCTAAAAGAAGAATGGAATGAAACTGTTAAGAAAATAAATAACACCCCTGTTTCCTTTAAAGTTGAAGAAGGTCAAGATATGGAATATTTTTCAACGACATATAAAATATCGCCTGAAATTATAAAACGATTGAACAATTTGACTTCTGACGAAATCCCAGTCGGAAGTGAAATTATTTTATCTTCAAAATCACATTTTATACAAACAGGAGACACAATTTATAACATTTCAAAAAAATATGGCATAGAGCAAGAATCTCTTTTAAATGCCAATCCCGAATTAGAATTTGATGAAAGTGGAAATCCTAAAATAAATATAGGAGAAGTTTTAGTTATTCCTGAAAAACCCCAAAATGATGCTGAAAAATATGATCCTAACAGAAAATTCAACTCCAATAATGAAAGTATTTATGAAGTAAATCCGGAAGATAATAATCTTGGTGAAATTGCAATGAAACTTGGGCTTTCTGTTGAAAATTTAAAAAAATGGAATAACTTTACTTATGATAAAAACAATGAACCCATTGTTATAATCGGACAAAAGATCAACATAAAAGAACCTACTCAAAAGCAAGAAGCTAAACAAGATGTTGCTACAACCCCTACTAACAAAGTACCTGCAGCAAAAACTGAACCTTCTGTATCAAAAACTACAACACCCACAAAGGTAACTACCGATACGCCTTCAAAACCTGCTGAAACAGGTATTTACACAGTAAAGAAAGGTGATACTATTGGAGAAATAGCATCAAAAGCCGGTGTTTCTGTTGATAAGTTAAAACTATGGAACGGATTAAAAAATAATACGATACAGCTAAATCAAAAAATTTATACAAGTCCACCTATTTCAAGAGTTGCAGCAAATAAATCTTTTAGTTTAATTGCAAGCGAATATGGAATAAAACCGGAACAATTAAAAAAACTTAACCCTCAAATAAAAGATATAAATAAAATAAGTAAGGGTCAAATGATATACGTACCGAAATTTAAAGGCGAAATGCCTGTTGATAAGCATATTGAAGGATTAAAGAAACTTTTAGATAATAAAGCACCTGCAGTATCAAACACCGCATCAAACAACGTATCAAACAATGTATCGCCAACAAAACCTACAACAACCTCAAGTTCAAATACAAAAGGAATTAAAAAAGAAGAGTTTTCGGCCTGTAAAGATTCAATAAAAAATTCTATCCTTAACATGAAAACTGAAACAGAAAAAACTAATATTAATACTTACAAAACCATGCTAAAACAATTTGAAAAATTTGAAAAAACTCCTATAAAAGATTGCGAAGGTAATTGGACAGTTGGATATGGTCATAAACTCAGAACCGGCGAATGGAATAAATATAAAAACGGAATAAGTAAAGAAGCTGCTGAAAAGTTACTTAATGATGATATTACAGAAACCGAACGTTTATTAAGAGCAACTCTCGGCAATAATAAAGACGGGAAAAATTATTATGATACATTAACTAAAAATCAACAAATTGCTATTTTCGACTTAGCTTTCAATCTAGGCTCAGGTAAATTAAAAAATACAAACTTACTCAAAGCAATTAAAAGCGGAAATACTGCAGAAATGATTCAAAATTATGATTTTAATTCAACTGCAAATCCGGGTATTTACAGAAGACGTGCATTTCTATTGATGAAAATGTGCAATTATAAACCTAATGAAGCTGCTATGGGTAAAATCATGAAATTAATCGAAAGCGGCTACAATAAAGCAACATTAAAAACGACTTATGTAAATACAATTAACGATACTTTTAAATTCTACAATAATGAAATTTTCAAATAAATCTTGTAACATGTTTGCCATGATTTGATATATAAATTTATAATTAATTTCATGCCAGATTCGATAAACGAAAAAGTTATAAATATTTTTTCCAGACATCAAAATTCACAACCTGCTGATAGTGATGAAAAGGTGAAGTTTTTTGCAGGATTTGAATATGTAAAAATTAACAAAGAT
>CAYYAL010000068.1:4891-5970 GCA_964469445.1 uncultured Muribaculaceae bacterium | reverse complement strand
ATAAAATCAACTTCGTTATTTCCAACCTTTCCAACATAGATTTGATTGCCTCTACGAAGCAGTTCAAGAAAAACGATGTTTTCAAGGATGTGACCTTGGTCGGTGTTGGAAGAACCTAGCAAATAATATCTTAACCCTATGTCTGCTAAATAGTATTTATCCATAAGTTGAAGATATTGCTTACCCTTAACATCATATCTACCGACCTTATACATTAAAAAGCATTCGGTCATAGCATCAAGATAGTTTTCAACGGTGTGATTTGATATTTTTCTATCCATACTGGTCATAGTGTCTGCGATTTTCTTTATTGAACAAGGATTGCCTATGTTGTCAAACATAAACTTTATAACGCTTTTTAGCATTGGAACATCAGATATTTTCTTTCTTGACACAATATCGTTAAGAACAACTGTGTTAAAGATACCATCAAGATATGCTCGTATGGTTTGCTTATTATCAAGTGAAGCAGTATATGGAAATGAGCTATTTGTTAAATAATTACGATAGAGTTCTTCCTTGGTTACATTTTTGGATGAATTTGCTTCTACATATTCGGCAAATGAAAGTGGCAACATTTTAAGTTCCACATATCTGCCAGTGAGTAGTGTTGCAAGTTCGCCTGACATAAAGTATGCATTTGAACCAGTTATATAGACATCGGCATTTTTCTTAATAAACAAACTATCAACTGCTTTTTCAAAGTTTGAAACATGTTGTATTTCATCAAGAAAAATATAGTTCTTTTTATCAGCTATCATTTTGCTTTGGACATAACCATAAAGAGCTTTATAGTCACAAAGATTTTCAAAATTGGCATCTTCAAAATTGATTGAGATTATTTGAGATTTATCTACACCATTGGCAAGCAAATAATCCTTAAACAATTCAAATAGAGTTGATTTGCCACATCGTCTGATTCCACTCACTACCTTGATAAGCTCTTTATCTTTAAAGTCTATTAAAAATTTTAGATATTCAGGTCTTTGTATCATTCTACACCTCCACATTTTATTGGAAGCAGTATAACATACAAAAATTCACTTGTCAACAAAGTTGGAAGTGTATTTCCAACTTTT
>CAYYAL010000068.1:0-4791 GCA_964469445.1 uncultured Muribaculaceae bacterium | reverse complement strand
CAAATCTTGTCTTGCGTAGAACCTGCACTTCAAGGCTCAATTAGAGAGAAAGAAAAAGCCCAAGAAAACGCAGTAGAAAGCGTTCAAGAAGAAACTCAGACAAATACTTTGGGAAAGGTAGAACAAGCAGAGTCTCAGGCTGTTTTGAGCCAAGAAACAACCGAAAAGCCAAAGAGAACCACCAAAGCAAAATCTAAAACATCCGAGGTGGAACAATGCTAAGAATAAATGGAGAAATCACCACCTTTATGAATGATTGCGAATTCAAAGACAAAAACGAATTTATGGACAAGCTTCGTGCTCTTCGCAAAAATCCTATTCTGAAAGAGAACTGCAAATATGAACCTTTCTATGACATGATTGGTGTTGCTATTCAACAAGCTTTTTATGTAAATGAAAAACAACTTATGAGATATAAGCAGTATTGCAATTACAGGTCAGAAACGGGAGCAAATAATGGAAACAAAACAAATTAAAATAATTGTAAAAAAGCCATATCAAGAGGCGTATGTTGATGAAATTGAAAACAGTTTTGATAAATTCAGAAACCTTGTTGGATGTAGTACGGTTGAATTTTGTTCATTCCCACTTGATCGTGGCATTCAAATGCTAATTGATGAAGATGGCAAAATGAGAATGTTGGCTGGAAACTTTATGGTGCCTGAGTTCAGAGATTGCATTGTTGGAACTTGTATTTTTGCAAGCTACGACAAAGATGGCGAAGTGATAGGACTCACTGAAAAGCAAATTCAAAAAGTTAACAAATATCTAAAAGACTTTGCTCTTCATAATGGCGAAGATATCTACACTCAATGTGATCAACTATTAGATAAATCAATAAGGAAAATGCACAAAAATAAAGAGGAAGATTTATGTTAAACAATTTCAACTATAAACCTTTGAAACCAAGAGAACAAAACAAAGACATTAAGTTGGAACCTGCAAAAATAACTGCAGGTCCAACTGAAAATGTCAAAGCAAAAGAAATCTCTTGGGGCGAACTTTTTATCATCTGTATGGCAGGAATATTGTTTGTGTTTGCTTTAACTGCACGAATTCTTTATGAGTACAGAACTGATGATTATTCAAACACTGAGGTTACAGTTGGCTCGTGTACATTTAAAAACAATGTTTTGATTCGTTATGATGGTTCAGAAACAATCGTGGATATCCCTACTTTCTATGAGGTTGGTGGCGAAAAGTTTGGTATCACACAAATAGACCAACAAGTCTTTTATTACAATGAAAATGTTGAACAAATTATTATGCCTAACCAAATTACACAGGTTGGAATCTTTGCTTTTAGAGAATGTCACAATTTGAAATCTATAACACTATCCAATAGCATTGAATCTCTTGGAGATAGTTGCTTTTGGAACTGCTATAACTTAGAAAACATTCACTTGCCAACAAGCCTTAAAAAAATTGAGCCATATGCTTTTTGGAACACTTCATTAAAAGAAATTGATATTCCCGAAAGTGTAAAAGACATAATGCTTGGAGCATTTAATAATTGCTCACAACTTGAAACAGTGTATATCCGAAGTGATGAGGTCGCAAGGACTTGGTTTACTGAGGCTTATCAAACATTTTCAAGGTGTCCAAATTTAACAACAATCTATGTTCCAGCAAACCTAGTTGACCAATACAAAACACATGAATTGTGGTCTTTATACGCAGATAAATTTCAAGCAATAGGAGGAACTAAAAATGCCTAATTGGGTAACAGCAAAACTCACCGTAAGTGGCGAGAATTCAGATAAAACACTTAAACAGTTATTAACTGAAGATGAAGATGGCGAATTAAGATTTGATTTTAACAAAATCTTACCTATGCCAAAAGAATTAGAAATAGTTTCAGGAACAAGCACAGATAGAGCTGTGGAATTGTATCTAACATCAATCAATCCCGATATTGATTATTATGGAGAACATAAGGTTGATAAGAGCGTTCTTGAAAATATTACAACACTTGCTAATAGTGTAAAAACTTACACTCGATATAGAAATGATGTACCACGAGATGAAATTAAAAAACACAAAGAAATGTTTATTTCAAGCGGTCTTTTCAATGATGAAATGATTATTGAATTTGGAAGAAAAGTAGTTGACAACATTATGAAATATGATGCAATGGACTGGTATGATTGGTCAATTAAAAACTGGAATACAAAATGGAATGCTTGCCATACAGTTTTTGATGAAAGCACACCTAACATTGTATGTTTTGATACTGCTTGGGGAGATGTTCGTGGACTAATAAAAAAATTATCTGAAAAGTTTCCAACGAATACTTTTGAGTATGCTTACTCAGAAGAAGAAATTGGAATTTACACAGGCGTGGCAGAATATAAAAACGGAGAAACTTTGATAGATACTGAGTTTAAAGATAATAGTAAAGAAGCTTACGAACAAGCCTTTGACCTTTGGGGAGATGATTTGAGAGAAAGATTTAAGTTCGATGAAAAAGCAAATACCTACAAATACATCGAAGATGATGAAGCAGATGGAGGTATGGAATAATGAGTACAAGAAGTAATATTTCAATGGAACTCCCAAATGGAAAATACAAAACTATATACTGCCATTTTGATGGATATCCAGATCATAATGGTCAAATTTTATTAGACCATTACAACACAAGAGATAAGGTTGAAAAACTTTTAAGTTTTGGAAATTTATCTTCACTTGCCGAGAACATTGAACCACAAGATGGAACGAAACAAAGTTATAAATATGAAAAGCGTCAACACGATGTTTGTGTGTTTTATAACCGAGATTGTGGAGCAAAAGACCAAGAGGCAAAAGATTTGACTTTAGATAATTTAAAAGATGCCGAGTGGATAGATTATTTTTATATCTTCACCCTAAAAGATGAGTGGAAATATTACGATTACAACTTTGACACCTTGCATGATTTAAAAGAAGAATCTGAAAAAAATTATCAAGAAGCAAATGATGAAAAATTTGTAAAAGTTGGTCAAGATTTTTTAGACAAAAAGAAGAAAAAACACAATTCTGATGAGGAGATGTAAATGGAAGAAAATGAATTTAAAAAACCAAAAGCACCGATTATTGGAGCAGATGGAAATGTTTTTAATCTTATAGGCATTTGCAGAACAGCACTCAAAAAAGCTGGATATGAAGATAAAGCAAAAGAAATGACTGATCGCATCACAAGTTGTGGTAGTTATGATGAAGCCCTTTGTATTATGCAGAAATATATCGTTCCAACGAATAAACGCCAATCCGATGAGGAAATGTAATCTAAATTGAGAGAGTTAAAGGAGATGAATCTAAATATGAGGATTATGAACTATGTTAGAAAAAAACAAGATTTATCTTGGCGACTCTTACGAGTTGATTAAAGAAATAGCAGACAAATCAATAGATTTAATCTGTATTGATCCACCTTATCAAATCGATGGGAAACCAAAGTCAGAAGATAGTTTGAAAGCTTGTAAAAACGAAATAACAAAATGTGCAAACAGGCTTAATCAAGAGCTTATGGACAACCATATTTGTGATGGAATAAAAGAAGAAATTTTTGATGAGTTTATGCGAATTATGAAAGTGCCAAACATTTATATTTGGTGCAATAGAAAACAGATACCAATGTACATGAATTACTTTGTAAATAAACAACAACTAAACTTTGAAATATTGGTCTGGAACAAGCCGAATGTCATGCCTTTATTTAATCATCAATACTTAAATGATGTTGAGTATTGTTTGTATTTTAGAGGTGCTGGTGTTTGCAATCCAGCTTGCTATGATGATGCAAGAACAGTATTTAAAAACAAAGTGAATAAAGTAGATAAGTTTGCATTCCACCATCCAACATGCAAGCCGGTGCCAATCATTGAAACTCTTATCAAAAATAGCAGTAAAGAAAATGATTTGGTCCTTGATTGTTTCCTTGGTAGTGGAACAACAGCAGTAGCATGCAAAAACCTAAATAGAGATTATATTGGAATCGAGATGAATCCCAAATGGCATAAAGTAGCCGTCAATAGACTTGAGGGTTGCGATGCCAATGGACAACAAAGTTTTTTGTTAAGATAAGGAGAAAATATGATTGAAGCAACAAATAAATTAACTGAGTCAGATAAACAAGACATTGCTACATTTGAAGATAAAATTAAGAAAGAATTTGAAGAGTATTGTAACAAAGTCAAAAACATGACCAAAGATGAAATTATTAAGCAAGCATATAAGCTTGCATTTATGAAAGGTATGACCGAGTACTTGCTCGCAGATGAATTTTCAATGAGCAAAATTAAAGAAATGACTTACGAATACAAACTTTTAGAAAGTTGTTATAAGCAATATGCAAAAGAAATTGATAAATATGGTCAATTTACTTATGACTTAAGAGAATGTGTTCGTATGGCAATGAAAGATGATGAATATTAAAAATGAAAAGGAAAAACATTATGGAAAGAAACGAATTTAATGAAAAAATCCAAAAAGAATTGGAAGATTTCAAAACACAAACACTTGAATTATCAAAAGAGGAAATATTAGAAAAAGCATTTGAAATTGACTTCAAAATCTATTTAGCAAATTATTTACAAACAGAAGATGTTGTAGAAGATGAAACTATTGAAAACTTGTCAAATATTGAGGGTTCAGTTCTTGATGAATTATATGACCTATATTTGAATACTGATGGTTCTTACACTTATGATGAAATGTGTGAAGAATTGCTTGAAGAATTCAATGGAGAATATTTTGAAGATGAAGATGGAGAGTTGGAATAACAACTAAGGCAATCAGTTGGTTACAAAT
>CAYYAL010000067.1:0-5998 GCA_964469445.1 uncultured Muribaculaceae bacterium | reverse complement strand
TCTTTTTATCGTCAGAAGCGTTCGCTTCAGCTTCTTTAACCATTTTGTCGATATCCCCTTCAGAAAGGTTAGAAGAATTTGTTATTGTAATTTTTTGTTCCTTGTTAGTAGCTTTATCTTTAGCGGAAACGTTTACAATACCATTTGCATCAATATCAAAAGTAACTTCGATTTGAGGCAAACCTCTCATAGCAGGCGGAATTCCGTCCAATCTGAACATACCTAAAGATTTGTTATCTTTAGACATCGGTCTTTCACCTTGAAGCACATTGATATCAACAGCAGTTTGGTTGTTTTCCGCAGTTGAGAATACTTGAGATTTAGAAACAGGAATTGTTGTGTTACGAGGAACTAAAGTTGTCATAACTCCGCCCATTGTTTCAATACCCAACGTTAAAGGGGTTACATCTAAAAGAACGATATCTTTAACTTCACCTGCCAATATACCTGCTTGAACAGCTGCACCGACTGCAACAACTTCATCAGGGTTAACTGATTGGTTAGGGTCTTTACCTGTATATTCTTTAACCATAGATTGTACGGCAGGAATTCTTGAAGAACCACCGACAAGTACGACTTCGTCAATATTACCTTTGCTTAAACCTGCATCTTTTAACGCTTGTTCAAGAGGTTTTTTACATCTGTTTAATAAATCAGCAGATAAATCTTCAAATTTTGCTCTTGTTAATTGTAAGTCTAAGTGTTTAGGACCGTTTGCATCAGCGGTGATAAACGGTAAATTAATATTTGTTTCAACAACGGAAGAAAGCTCGCATTTAGCTTTTTCAGCAGCTTCTTTAATACGTTGCATAGCTTGTTTGTCAGAGCGTAAGTCAATAGCTTCGACTTTTTTGAATTCATCGCATAACCAGTCCATAACAACGTTATCAAAGTCATCACCACCTAAGTGAGTATCTCCTGAAGTTGAAAGAACTTCGTGGACGCCGTCGCCGATTTCAAGAATGGAAACATCAAATGTACCACCACCTAAGTCGAATACCAAAACTTTTTCTGGTTTTTCTTTTTCCAAACCGTAAGCAAGAGCTGCTGCTGTCGGTTCATTTACGATACGAAGAACTTCTAAGCCTGCAATTTTACCGGCATCTTTTGTCGCTTGTCTTTGAGCGTCATCAAAATATGCAGGAACTGTAATTACTGCAGACGTAACTTTTTCACCTAAGTAAGAACTTGCATCATCAGCTAATTTTCTTAAAATCATTGCTGAAATTTCTTGAGGAGTGTATTCTTTATCATCAATTTTTACTTTGTAATCTTCTCCCATGTGTCTTTTAATTGAAGCAACTGTTTTATCGGGATTTAAGATAGCTTGACGTTTTGCAAGTTGTCCGACAAGTCTTTCACCTGTTTTTGAAAATCCAACGATAGAAGGAGTTGTTCTGGAACCTTCCGCATTCGCTATTACGGTTGGTTTACCACCTTCCATGACTGCTACAACTGAATTCGTTGTACCTAAGTCAATACCTACTGTTTTTGCCATAATTTTTCTCCTTTTTATATTTTTATAACATTTTTCAATATTAATTAAAGAGCAATACAATAAAAATATCAGCCCTTACTTTATTGTTATAACATTGTTTTTTGGAAAAAATTAAAATATACACAAAAAATTAATATTTTATATGTTATAATTTTTTAATGAAAAAGTTTTTGATTTTTATATTTTGTTTTCTGTTTTTTAATACTTCCGCTTTGGCAGATATAAATTATGATAAATTTATTGATTATTCGAAACTTAATCCTGAAACGTATTTAAAAGATGCAAGAATTGATATGGCTTTAGCTGATAAAACGCAATTGCAAGATGAAAAATTTATTTATTTAGATAGAGCAATCAGAAATTATTATTTAGTTACTAAAATTGACGGTAACAATATGGAGGCAAATGTCGGGCTTGCAAAATGTTATGAATTTATTGGTGAAAAAAAACTTGCTCTTCGCTATATAAATACTGCAATGGATATAGATAAATTTAATCCTAATTTGAATTATTATTTGGGTGATTATTATTATCGTGCGGAAAGATATCGAAAATCTTTAGAACACTATTTGATGGCAATGGATTATGGATTTTACGAATCGCAAATTGAATTAAAACTTGCAAAATTGTACGAAAAACTTGCTGATTTAAAAATGGCTAAAGCACACTATAAAAATGCTCTTCGATTTGACCCCAAAAATGAGGAATTAAAAGAGAAAATACGTATATTAGATGAATTAAAATATGAGAATTCGCAGTACTATTTGAGATATGAGTAATGTGGCAAAAATAGTATTAATTTTTTCTTTGTTTTTTATAAATCTGTCTGCTTTCGCATTTGACGGACAACCTGAATTTCTTGGCAAAAATGAGGTCGTTTTTGGTCAGAAAACTTATAGAATTAGTGCTATTGACCCAACCGGTACCACAAATTTCGTAGGTAGGTCATTCCCCGGATTAAGAGGGGCAAATCAAATGATTATTTATACCCCGAATTTTGGAAAAAGAACAAATACAAATGAATTCGGTTCAGAAGCTATTGTTATTAATAATGTGGTTGTTTCAATAAGCGGAGCGGATTCAATTATTCCGAAAAACGGTTTTGTAATAAGTACTCACGGAATAGCTAAACAATGGCTAAATGAAAATATTATTGTCGGGTCAAAAGTTTTTATTGATAAAGATGCTAAACTTTTAAATGTATATTTGACATCAGAAAGCTTTATTTATTGTGCAAAAGAAAAAATTAAAGAAGCGCATGAAATGATAGAATATTATAGAATGAAATTTTTAGACTATGATTACAAAGAGCCATTGCTTCATTTAAAAAAAGCTAAAGAGTATGTGAAAAAAGCAGAAAGAAGTCCGAGAAATGTTCAAAAATTTTCTTCTCTTGCAATAGAAGAAGCTAATGATGCTTTAACAGAGGCACTTCCTTATGATAAAAACGAATTAAAAGGTGTTTGGATAAGACCTTCAGAAAAGACAAAAGACGAAATAATCAGAACTTTGGATAGGTTTTCGGAAATCGGAATTGATAATGTGTTTATAGAAACATATTTTCACGGATTTACGATTTTTCCTAGTTATACAATGGAAAGATATGGATTTAATAAGCAAAATCCAATTTTTATGTCAGGGGTAGAAGAATTTGACCCGTTAAAAATATGGGTAGAAGAGGCTCACAAACGAAATATTAAGGTGCATATTTGGTTTGAAACCTTTTATATCGGAAATAAAAATCCTGCCGATGATAGTAAAAATATAGTTTCTGTCAAACCGAATTGGGCAAATACGACTAAAAAGAATTATCAAAGTGAAATTCCAACGCCATCTTATTCCGAACATAACGGATATTTTTTAGATCCGGCAAATCCTGATGTACAAAACTTTTTGGCAGAATTGCTTGAAGAAATAATTAATAATTACAAACCTGACGGTATAAATTTAGATTATATAAGATATCCTCAATCAATAGGTGCTAATTTAAGCGGTTATGATATGTCAAATTGGGGTTATACAAAATATGCAAGAGATGAATTTAAGACAATTTATGGGCTTGAACCTGTTGATATAGCGTCAAAAAGCGATGCTTGGCCATTATGGAATCAATATCGTCAAGATAAAATTACAGATTTTGTAAAACGAATTAATTTACTTACGAGAAAAAACGGGACGATGCTTACGACTGTAATTTTTCCTGATAGAAGAAAAGCTCTTGAAACCAAGCAGCAAAATTGGAAAGAATGGGCTGAAAATAATTATATAGATGGGCTTACACCACTTATTTTGACTTGTGATGCAAAAACGGCTAAAATTATGTTGCAAGATGTTATGAATAATAAATCAAGAAAGGTAAATGTTTATGCAGGTTTGTTTATAACTTTTATGAGTGGAGCCGAAGAAGATTTGATTAGACAAATTCATGAGGCAAGAAAAATAGATGCAAAAGGTGTTATTCTTTTTGATTGGGCTCATTTGTCAGATAAATATGTAAAAACGCTTGATGTTTCTGTTTTTAATAAAAATCAAAATGCGGATTTCGATTTTTCTCAAAATAAACAACAATATTCAAGAAAAAGTGTTAACAAAAGATTATTCAAAAAAAAATAGGAAAATTTTAATGAAACAAGAAAGCAAACAAGAAGATAAAAATAATTTGAATTTTTTAGGAATAATGTTTAATTGTTGCGGTGTTTACGGTAGAATTTATAAGAATAAGGAAGGTACTGCTTATGTCGGACGTTGCCCGAAATGCATGCGTAGGGTTACGATAAAGGTCGGCGAAGGCGGTACAAGTCAGAGGTTTTTTAATGCGTATTGATGAAAATTTTAACAAGGATTTAGTAGATATTTTTTATAATTTGGTAAAAATTCCATCACCTTCAAGAAAGGAAGATGTACTTATAGCGTGGCTTGAGAATTTTTTAAGCAAAAATAATATAAATTATAGATTAGACGATTATAAAAATGTAATTATAAATTTACCTGCGAATAATTCAAATGCCCCGTCAATTCTTTTATCTTCGCATATGGACGTCGTTGGGGATAATTCGCCGATAAATCTTGTTGAAGACGGAGAGTTTTTAAAAACAGACGGTTCAAGAACTTTGGGAGCTGATGATAAAGTCGGAGTTGCTGTCTGTTTGATGATTGCACTTGAACAGAAAAAATTTAATCATGGTGAAATTGAAATTATGCTTACAAGAGATGAAGAAACAGGTATGAGCGGGATTAAGAATGCGGATTTGGATAAATTAAATTCAAAATACGCATTGGTTTTAGATGCTGATAAATTTGCTCAATTTCAAATTTCAGGAGCAAGTTATACAAATTTAATTTTATACGTTGAAGCTTATAAGGGCGGACATTCCGGGATTGATATCGCAGATATTTCAAGGGTTAATGCGACAAAACTTGTTGCAGAACTTGTTGCTGCATTTCCTCAAGGGGTCTTCTTTGCTGATGAAACAGGCGTTATTACTTCTATAAACATTGGTTCAATTGTTGCAGGCGGTGTCCAAAATTGTGTTAAAACTATTTCTGATGAGAAAATTGTGAAAGATGATTTTGCAAAGTTTATTGCCGAAAATTCGTCTACTAATATTATAAACACAAATGCTTACGCTTCTTTTTCTATAAGAAGTGCTTCTGTTGAAAAAGAAAATGAATTAAATCAAGGAATTCAAAATATAATTAGTGATTTTAATAAAAAATATGATGGTTTAGCTGTCGCCAAAACTCAATATTTTCCGCATATTCCGGCTTTTCAAAAAAGTGAAGACACATATTTACAAAAATTGTATGAAAAAGCTTGTGCAAAATTATCTGTAAAACCTGATATTTCGTCTTTCCACGCCGGAGCTGAAACGCATATTTATGCTCAATCTAAAAACGCAAAAGGCGAAACTTTTTTGCCTATTCTTATGGGTTGTGCAGATGTTTTTAATATGCATTCATCTGCTGAAAAAGTTAATCTTAAAACAATGTGTCAAGGATTTGAACTTATTAAAGAAATGCTTAAAGATTAGAATATTTCTTACATTTTTAAAGTGCAGAAATTCTGAAAATGCATTTATTTTTAGTATATTAATAAGAAAATATTCACTTTCAAAACCCACTTCGCCTGCAAGTCATGTTTACGCAGGGTTTTTCGGCTGAATATTTTCTTATAAAATTAATGCGTTTATTTAAAGTCCTTTGGTATTCTCTAAAAATGAGTTTACAGCTTCTTTCATATTTTTTGGTGTGTGAAAAGTCTTAATTTTTTCTTCATTTTCAAAAAATTCGGGTGATTTTAAAAAGAATTTTTTATATAAAAGAAGTCCGCTAAAAATTATTATTGATGAAACAATAACTCCTGCCATAGCAATTAAAAATTTAGTCATTTAATAAAAACTCCTTATTTTTCAACTTTTTCAGTTTTGGCTTTTGAAACTTTTTTAGGTGTCTTCGCAACTTTTTTTATTTCAGTTTTAGTTTCTTTTTTTGAAATTTTAG
>CAYYAL010000066.1:0-6021 GCA_964469445.1 uncultured Muribaculaceae bacterium | reverse complement strand
TAAACACGAAAGGAGATTTTTATGTCAAAAATTGAAGTTAAACCACCGCAATTAAATTCAGCAGAGCTTGGAAAGTTCCTTAATAAGAATAAGGATGCAGTAGGAAAAGATATATGCATTTATGCTGATCAATTAGAAACAAATGAAAATTTATCAGCAAGGCACAGTAATACTGAAGAAAGTCTTTGGACGGGATATGATAATAAAGACGGGACTTTTGCAGGTGCAGTTTATCAGCAAGGCGATCAAACAATAGTTAAAGTTGATGGTAAAAGTTATTCTGATGATGATGGAGACGGTAAAATTGATAGAGTTTGGGATAATGAACAGCGTTTCTAGTTATTTTATTTAAAATAGAAAGAAGGCGGAGCCGAGAATTTCTCGGCTCCGCCTTCTTTTCCAAAATAATATCTTATTTTTCGATATCAATAACACTCAATGCAATTCTGTGTTCTTGAGGAGTGAATTTTTTAATCATAACTTCGACTTCACTGCCGATTTTGTATTCGTTAAACGGATTAATATTTTCACCCATTTCTGCAACAGGAAGAAGTGCTTCAACTCCAGGGAAGATATTAATAAAAGCACCGAAAGATGTTACCTTGTTGACGGAACCTTTAATAATTTGACCTTCTTTGAATTCGCCTTCAATTTGTTGCCAAGGATTTTCGCCAAGTCTTTTCAAACTTAAAGAAATACGTTTCAATTCGTTATCAATTTTAATAATTTTAACTTCAAGCGTATCGCCAAGATTGATAATGTCAGATGGGTGTTTAATTCTTTGCCAAGAAATTTCAGAGATAGGAAGAAGTCCGTCAATTCCGTTGATGTCAACGAAAGCTCCGAAATCAGCAATTCTTACAACTTCACCTTTAACAATCATATCTTCTTCTAATGTTGATAAGACTTCATCAACTACTTGGCTTCTTTGTTCAGCAACGGCAAGTCTTTGAGAGAAGATAAGTTTATTTTTCTTAGGGTCAGCTTCCAACACTTTAACTTCAATTTTTTGGTCGATAAGTCCGTCAAACGGAGTTCCTGTTCTTAATTGGCTTGAAGGGATAAATCCTCTTAAGTCAGCGACTTCAACTAAAGCTCCGCCTTTAACAAGAGAAACAACTTTAACAAGGATTGTATCTCCTGAAATTTTTGCATCATTCAATTGAGCCCAAGCTTGAGCACAAGCGATACGTTTTAGAGATAAGCACATTGAGTTATCTTCTGTTTCTTCTCTTAAAACGTAAAATTCTCTACTTTCGCCGATTTTTAACTCAATATCGCCGGGAATTTCTTTATCAGATAAAATTGCTTCCATTTTTGCTCCTGCAATTTCGATTAAGTAGCCTTCTTTTTCTCTTTGAAGAACTCTTCCTTCAACGATGTCTGCAACTTCATAAGTTTTTGTAAACGATTTTTCCAATAGAGTTTCAAACTCATCAAGTTGTTTTTTTTCTAGTGTTTGTGTCATTTTAAATTTCCTTTCTTTTATTTAATTTATTAATAACATTTTGAATAATTTTTTCAGGAGTAGAAGCTCCTGCCGTTATAGAAATATTTTCAGATTTTTCGATAATTTTTTCATAATTATCAAGTTCCATGTCATTTTCAATGTGAATTGTATCGGTAATTCCTTCTAAAATTTCAGCTAAATGGGTTGTATTTGCACTTTTTTTGGAACCTACAACAATTACTAAATCTGATTTTTGAGCCAATTCTTTTGCTTCATTTTGTCTTAAAGAAGTGCTTGCACAGATTGTGTTTGCGATAGTAAGTTCTTTTACTACGGAGGTTAAATATTCAACAATTTTGTTTAATGTCGAAATTCTTTGAGTTGTCTGCACAACAACGCCAACTCGTCTGTGCGATTTTAAAAGTTGTTCAATTGGTTTAAGTTGAGAAATTTCACTTGCGACAAAAACTTTTTCTCCATATTGTTCCGCACAAGCTTTTATCGCCATAACTTCAGGGTGTTCAGCTTTTCCTACTATGATTAGATATAAACCTTGTTTTACCAGTTCAACTGCTTTTTGTTGAACTTTTTTTACGTCGGGACAAGTTAAGTCAATGAGTTCAAATCCTGCTTTTTCAATTTTTTCAAATACTTCAGGAGATGCTCCATGGCTTCTTATAACGCAAATTCCAGAACCTTTTTCAGGAATTTCTGTTAAAGTTTTTATGCCCATATCTTCAAGTTCTTGAATAACTTGGGTATTATGAATTAATTCACCGAGAATGAAAATATTTTTATCGGGATTTTCAAGTTTTAACTTTTTAACCGTTTCAACCGCACGCTTAACCCCGTAACAAAATCCGGCATGTTGTGCTAAATTTATATTTTTCGGCAATGTTTGAATTTCTTCTTTCTTTAAGACTAGTGAAAAATGAATTTCACAGTATTATTATTAAATCTCAAACATATTTTTTTTACAAGCAATCTGTTTATTATTTGTAATAGAATTGGGCTTAATATTTGATAATGTGGAATATTTGTCATATTATATATTACAACTTTTGAATATGTAAGGGGAAGAAATGTTTTTAAAATTTGCAGATTGGTTGGTGTATGGAATTTTAAAATTAACTGCGGATACAGCATTTGGCTCTGCATTACATTTTTTTGTTTATGATGTGATAAAAATTTCATTTTTATTATTTACAATAATAACAGTCATTGCATTTTTAAGAAGTTACGTTGATAATAAAAAATTCAAAAAAGCGATTGAAAAACAGCCTAAATTTTTAGCACATCTTTTAGCTTCATTATTTGGGGCGATAACACCTTTTTGTTCATGTTCTTCAATTCCTTTATTTATCGGATTTATCGAAGCAGGTGTTCCATTTGGTGTTGCAATGAGTTTTTTAATAACATCTCCGATGATAAATGAAATTGCTGTGCTTGTTTTGGCAGGGGTTTTAGGGGTAAAAATTACTTTAATTTATGTGTTTACAGGTCTTTTTATAGGAATAATCGGTGGATATTTGATGGAAGTTTTCGGGTTTAAAAAATATTTGCAAGATTATTTATTAAAACTTGAAGCAATGAATATTCAACCTTGTGCTTGTTCTTGTTCTGAAACGGCAGAAACTGTAAAAGAAAAAATGATTTATGCCATAAATTATGCAAAAGACCTATTAAAAAAAATATTTTTATTTGTAATTTTAGGTGTTGCCGTCGGGGCATTTTTACATGGTTATGTCCCCCAAGAATTTTTTATGAAATATATGAGCAAATCAAATTTGTTTTCAGTTCCGTTGGCTGTTTTATGTGGAATTCCTTTGTATGCAGATGCGACAACGATTATTCCTATTGCCGAAGTCTTAATCCAAAAGGGTTCTGCAATCGGTACTGTTCTGGTTTTCATGATGGCAACAGTTGGGTTAAGCTTGCCTGAAATGATTATTTTATCAAAGGTTATGAAAAAAGAATTGATAATCAGGTATATTCTTTTTATGTTCATAACATTCGTTATTGTCGGTTATTTTTATAATATTGTTTTATAAATAGATTTAAAATAACCTCAACGGGCAGTTTATTTTTTGTTAGTTTCTCTTATTTTTTATTGTATGAAGAGTTTTAAAAAAAATATTTTACTTTTGATTTTAATTTTTTTGAACGGATTTTTTGTGTTTGCAAAAAATTATAACGTAAAATCTTATCAGAATTATAAGACTGAGGATTTGGAGCAGGAAAGAGTGCTTTTTATTCTTGATTTTTCAAACAGTATGAATGAATTTTTAGATGGGGAGAAAAAATCCGCATTAATGCTTCAAACGATGGAAAAAATTCTTCCGACGATAAATCCTAATATTTGGGTAGGTTTAAGGGTTTATGGACAAAGAGGCGGGTTTACCCAATCTGACGCGTGTATTGCAACAAGGCTCGCAAATCCGATTATGCCTGCTAATGCTTTTAATATACAATCAAGTTTAAAAAAAATGTCACCTCAAGGAATGACACCAATTACCTATGCCTTAAAAAAAGCTGTAAATAATGATTTTTCAGGATTTGCAGGGAATAAACATATAATTCTTTTAACAGATGGCGGAGAAAATTGTGATGAAAGCCCTTGCGCGTATGTAATGGATATTATTAAATATCGAAAAGATATAAAGATAGATGTGATTGCATTTAATATTGATAATAAAGATGATTTGGAACAGTTGCAATGCACATCATTAGTAACTTCCGGAAAATTTTATACTGCAAATACAGCTGCGGAATTGGTTGACAGTCTTTCAAAATCTTTAAATACAAAAAAATCTGTTGAAGCTAAAATTATGTACTAGTTTAAGTGTTCCAAGAATTTTTTTAAGACTAAACGGGCATGTGCATAAGTCAATGCACCTTGCATATAAACAGCATAAGGTTCTCTGACCGGACCATCTGCAGAAAGTTCGATAGTGGAGCCTTCAACAAAACTTCCGCCTGCCATAATAACTTTGTCTTCGTAGCCCGGAATGTTTTCCGCAATAGGTGTTACAAAAGAATTTATCGGCGATAATTTTTGTATGTTTTTACAGAAATCTTCTTGTCTTTGTTTGTCCCGAAATGCAATTGTTTGAATAATATCAGTTCTTAAATCTGTACTTTTCGGAGTTGTTTCAAATCCGATATCCTCAAAAATTTTGGAAGCTAAAACTGCACTTTTAACAGCATTTGAAACAATTTCAGGAGCCATAAAAAAGCCTTGATAAAAAAGCCTTGTTTGATTAAACATTGCACCGCCTTCGGCACCAATTCCCGGAGCAGTGAGCCTTTGAGCTGCCATATCAACGAATTTTTCTTTCCCTGCAATATAACCGCCTGCTTCGACAATCCCTCCGCCTGCATTTTTAACTAAAGACCCCGCAATTAAATCAGCTCCGATATCTGTCGGTTCTTGCTTTTCTACAAATTCACCGTAACAGTTATCGATAAAACAGATACAATTCGGATTTTTAGATTTTACAATTTTTATAATATTTTCAATTTCACTTACGGATAAAGAATGTCTTAATGAATATCCTCTTGAACGTTGAATTAGAACCATTGTGCATGTTTCATCAATCGTTTTTTCAAGTTTTTGTAAATCGATTTCATTTTCATTTAGAAGCGGAATTTCATTATACAAAACCCCATGTCCGATAAGACTTGCGTGTTTGTCGCCTCTTGTTCCGATTACTTCTTGCATTGTGTCATAAGGACTTCCTGCAACGGAAATGAGTTTGTCGCCGTATCTTAGGCAACCGAAAAGACAACATGCAAGGGCGTGTGTTCCTGATACGAAATGCGGTCTTACAATAGCTTTTTCGGCATTAAATGTTTGTGCAAAAACTCTATCTAAAGCATCTCGTCCCATATCATCATGTCCGTATCCTGATACTGAATAAAAATATTCGGGACAAATTTTGTTATCAATAAAAGCTTTTAATACTTTTTCCTGATTAAAATTCCTTATTTCATCAATTTTTTCAAATTGTTGTGCTAAATCTTTTTCCGCTTTTTTAATAATATCGTTTGAATTCATAAGAAAATTATACTACAAAATGTGGCAAATGATAAAAAGAAAGGGCGGTTGAAATTTTTAATTTCAACCGCCCCTATTTATATATTAAGAAAGATTTTTGATGGAATTATTCTTTTGTATATTCGGCATCAATTACATCGTCATCGTTATTTGAAGAAGATGTATTTTCTTCACTTGAAGCTTCTTCAGTTGTAGAAGAACTTGAACTATCCCCTTCTTTTTGGACTTGTTCGTAAGCTTTTTGAGAAATTGCGAACATAGTTTGTTGTAATTCTTCAGAAAGCTTTTTAAGTTCATCAAGGCCTTTTTCTTCGTCAATAGCCTTTTTTAAAGCTTCTTTTTGAGAATTAAGTTTTTCTTCATCAGCTTTGTCAATTTTGCCTTCAAAATCTTTGACAATTCTATCGGCAGAATTTATTAAGCTGTTTGCGTTATTTTTAGTTTCTGCTTCTTCTTTTTTCTTTTTATCGTCAGAAGCGTTCGCTTCAGCTTCTTTAACCATTTTGTCGATATC
>CAYYAL010000065.1:2050-6234 GCA_964469445.1 uncultured Muribaculaceae bacterium | reverse complement strand
CCTCTTTTAAATTAATCCATTTAAAATCACCTAATCAGGTGATGTTGATTTGTACAAATTCTAAGACAATAAACTTAAATTAAAAGAGGGGTGAAATATGAGTACACAAGTCAGAGAATTGGTATTATCAAACGGCGAATTTAATGTAAGAAAAATTTTGGCAAAACAGCACCCCATAATAAACACTTGGCTTGCATTGAACGGCATTTTAATTTGTTTTATGTTTGTTTTATTTTTTGTAATTTAATTGCCTGATAGATTTGTTTTTGTTAAAATTGTCTTAACTGTTTGAGGAGAAATAAAAATGGGATTAAGACAACATCCGCAAGAACAAAATGCGGAAATCAGAAGACATAATTTTGATGCGGTAGAAGAAAATTTAACTAAAGAACAGGTAAAACTTGAAGCTTCAAGGTGTTTGTCCTGTAAAAATGCAAGATGCGTTCAGGGTTGTCCTGTAAATATCAATATCCCTGCATTTATAAAAGCTTTAAAAGAAGATGATGTTCAAAAAGCAGGCGATGTGATAAGAGAAACTTCAATGTTACCATCTGTTTGCGGAAGAGTTTGTCCTCAAGAAAGACAGTGCGAAGGCAAATGTGTTTTAGGAATAAAATCAGAACCTATTGCAATCGGAGCATTGGAAAGATATGTCGGAGATAATTCGACAGCGATAGAAGAAAAGATTAAACCAAGCGGAAAAAAAGTCGCAATTGTCGGAAGCGGTTGTGCAGGCATTACCGCAGCTGCCGATTTAAGAAAAGCAGGGCATGAAGTCGTTGTGTTTGAAGCTTTACATAAATTCGGCGGGGTTTTAAGATATGGAATTCCTCCATTTAGATTGCCGAGAAAATTTTTAGATAGAGAACTCGAAACACTTAAAAAAATGGGCGTTGAATTCAAAAAAAATGTAATTATCGGAAAATCAATTACTTTGAAACAGTTAGAAGAAGATGGTTTTGATGCTATTTTTATATGTTCCGGAGCAGGTTTGCCTAAAATGTTACATATAAAAGGCGAAAATTTGAACGGAGTTTATTCCGCAAACGAATTTTTGACTAGAGTAAATTTAATGGGAGCAAACGAAAAAGATGCTGTAACGCCACTGAAAGTCGGCAAGAAAGTTGCCGTTGTTGGAGGGGGAAATGTTGCGATGGACGCCGCAAGAACAGCTGCTCGTGTTGGATTTGAAGAAGTTTATATCGTTTATCGAAGAACAGAGGCGGAACTTCCTGCTCGTTTGGAAGAAATTCGTCATGCTAAAGAAGAAGGTATTATTTTTAAACTTTTACACAATCCTGTTGAAATTTTGGGCGAAAATAATTATGTAAAATCAGTAAAATTAGAGGTTATGGAACTCGGAGAACCTGATGAAAGCGGTCGTAGACGTCCTATTGGGACAGGGAAATTTATTGAAATGGAAATTGATGCTTTAATTGTCGCATTAGGAACCGATCCAAATCCGATTATTCAACGTTCTGCAGTATCAGATGGGCTGGATTTGGAAACAAATAATAAAGGTTATATTGTTGTAAATGATGAAACCAGAGAGACTTCTATTCCAAGAATTTATGCAGGCGGAGATGTCGCACCTGTCGGGGCTTCAACTGCAATTAATGCCATGGGGGCAGGAAAAATCGCTGCAAAAGCGATTAATGAACTTTTGAGCAAATAATTTAAGCTTATTTAAAGGTGTTAAAATGAAAAAGATTTTATCTTTTATGATTATATTTAATTTTATTTTTATGCCTGTTTTGGCTGCGGATTTGGATTTGTCCGTAGATGAGGAAATAAGACGAAATTACAATCCTTCAAAATTGGAAGAAGATATGCTTCCGCCACTTCCGAGCATTTTGATAAATGGTGGAAATAGCGTAAAAACAGAAAATCCGGTTCAGACAAAATCAGTTGAAGCAAAATCACAGACACAATCCCAAACACAACCCCAAACAAAGGCACAACAAACAACTTCTCAACCACAAAAAGCAACAACGCAAGTTCAAAAAATAACTGATATTCCTCAACAGGCTTATACAAAGAGTTATAAAGGTTCAGGAACTATTAAAAGAGGTACGAAGTTTAAAACAAGACTTTACACGGCTTTATCAGATAAATCTCCGAAAGGTGGGCGTTTAACTCTTGTTTCGACTTATCCTGTAACGACAACTTGTTTAACAATCCCATCAGGAGCTCATTTCAGTGGCGTTGTTTTGGATTCTCATTCCTCACAATTTTTAGGAAACGGCGGGCTTTTAGTTATAAAAGTTGATAAACTTATTTTGAACGGAGCTTCTTATCCCATTAATGCTTATGTAACAAAGACTAATAAAAAGAAGATTTTTTTGAATAATATAAAAGGTAAACAAACTTATTTAAAAAGTATTGCTAAATCAATTAATCCGGGGAAAAGTTTCTTTTCAAAGATGATGAATGTAACGGTAAGGCTTGCTCATGACGGAGCCAGTATTATCTTAACGCCATTTTCTATTGCATCAGGGGTAATCGTTCTTGGGTTTAATACTGTTATGTCGCCTGTTTTTGCAATGTTTTCAAAAGGCGGGGCTTTGGCAATTCCGACAGGAACAATTTTTGAAATAAAATTGCTCGATGATTTGGTTATAAATTATTAAAAAAGTTTAAACTTTTTTTAATTCGGATAGAAGTGGGTCTAAAAGTCTTCTTCCGACAGATTCAAATTGTATTGCAATAAGTGTTTTTTCTCCGTAGCTGATAAGGTTTTCAACTGTCCCTTGACCGTATTTCGGGTGAATTACAATTTCGCCGGTTTTATATTCAATTCCTTCTACATTTTGAAGCGGAGTAACTTCTGCCGAATAAATCGGAACCATCGGAGTAACATCATCAACAGGCAATGTTTTTAATAAATTTGCTTGTTCTTCATTATATTCTGTATTCTCTTGAGAAATTTCTTCCGTAATTTCGATTTCTTGAAGTTGTGTTTGAGTATTTTCATCAAAAGAGTTGTGCAGAGGCGGAATTTCATTGATTATAATAGGCTCTTGTTGAGAAATTTCTTCATTAAAAGACAAATCATTATCAATTTCATTTGAAGTCGGAATTTCGCTGTTTAATTCATTATTTACCCCTTCATTTACCCCATCTTCTAAAATATTTATAATTTTAGGAGGTGTTTCTTCAAATCTTAAGTCATTTACATTGTTATCAATCAAATCCAAATCAGCTTCTGTTAAAGAATTTTCATTTTCAGGAAGTGTTTCAGTGATTTCAATTTCTTGAGGTTGAATAAATTGTTGTTGGTTGTTCATTTGTGAAATTGGAACAGAAGGTGCTGTATAAAGTTCATCGACATCTTTCACAATTTGTTCATCAATTTCTTGAGAAATTTCTTCAATAGGTTTTGCAGTCGGAATTTGTACATTTGTTGTAAATTCTGATATCGGCGGAATTTCTTTAAATTTTAAATCTTCTTGCGTATAGTTAAAATCACCTATTAATGCAAGATAATTTGTTTGTTTTCCGTATACAACAAATTCTTTTGCATTAAGTTTATTCAAAAATACGGTTAGATTTGCAAAATCATCTATAATTTTGTCAGGTGAAAATAAAATCGCATTTTTAGATAATTGTTTTAATTCGGAAATATATTTATAACCATAATCGCAAACAGTTATAGGATAAATGTTTACCGATTTATAAATTTGTTTTAAAAGTTTTTTATCTGAATTGAAATTGTCTATATTGACAAAAACATAAACATCTTTTAGGTAATAATTTGTTTGAGAAATTGCAAAAGAAATCAATTCTCTTTGCACATTATCTTCAAAAGAAGAAACGTCAAAAACAGTAATATCTTCATTAATCATGGTATTTATAAGAGAATCGAATTCTTCTTTAACTTGGGCAAAAAGTCCTTCTTCATGATATTTTAGAAGTTTATTTTTTAATAAAACAAGAGCAGTTAAATTAAGTCTTTCATATTGAGTGTCGACAACTTTTTTGAAAGAATTGAACGGAATAAATTTTTCAGGTAAAGTTTTTGCATAATTTTGAACTTCTAAAAAGATTTCTTGAATTAGGGCTTTAGTTTCTTTACTTGCTTCTTCAAGCCCTGTTTCATAAATGAAATTCATTGTTTCATAATTTAGAGGAAGTTTAAAATTTTCGCCGACTTTTATATTTGCGGCAGGAAAATTTATATTTCC
>CAYYAL010000065.1:0-1950 GCA_964469445.1 uncultured Muribaculaceae bacterium | reverse complement strand
AATACAAATTTTGCAATTGCAATATTATAATTTTTTTCAGCTTCAAGATGAATAATTTGAGCGATAAACCCTGATTTTTCTTGATTTATGAGCAAAAATCCGGATAGAAAAAGTTCATCGCTTTCTGTATCATAAGACAGTTTTATAAGATTATTTTTAATTCCTAATATCTTCATATAAAATTCCTTGTTTTTCATTATACAATAAAAAAAATTAAGTCATGTAAAGAATTTGACTTAAATTATTTGTATTTTTAAATAACTTGAATTAATATGTTATTAAGTTTAATTTTCCAATGGGAGTTTTAAGAAGATGGTAACGGAAGAAATGATTGCTGAAAAGACACTCACGCCGCAAGAGGTTAGGGATATCTTGAATACAGATAATAGGGAAATTATCAGACTTTGTAAAAAAGCTTCTATTGTTCCGAGGAAAAATCCGCAAGGGCAAACATTTTTTTCTATGGACGAAGTTATTAAGTTAAGAAAAGTTAGAAATCAAGCATCTAAACAAGAGGTTGTACCTGTAAAAACGGTTAAAAATCAACCTGTAAATTCTCAAGCTGTTGTTAATAATTTGATTTCAACACTTGATACGATGGAAAAGAAAATGACAACTTCTTTGTCAAAGCTTATTGATGAAAAACTTGATGGTATGGACGAAGTCGTTGTTGAACTTATCAGATGTAAAACTGAAAATGAAAACTTAAGACAAAAAATTAATGAATTAAATAAAGAAAATTATCATTTGAAAAATAAGGTTAAAAGCTTTAAATCAGTGGGCCTTGGTCTTTACGTAAAAAAAGATTTAGATGAATTTTCTTTGTAATTTTTATGGGTAAACAGGGATATAGTTTACCTTTTTATAGGAAAAGGGGAGAGCAAAATGGCTGCAAAGACTGAAGTCAGAAAAGTTGAAAAAGTTACAGATAACGCTGAAAAAAATAAAGCCTTACAAATGGCGATTGAAAAAATAGAAAAAGATTTCGGAAAAGGTTCAATAATGAAATTGGGGGAAAGACCTTCTGTTAATGTTGAAGCAATTCCGACAGGATCTTTATCTTTAGATGTTGCATTAGGAATAGGCGGAATTCCGAGAGGAAGAATTATAGAAATTTATGGACCTGAAAGTTCAGGAAAAACAACGCTTGCACAACATATAGTTGCTGAATGCCAGAAAAAAGGCGGAATTGCAGCCTTTGTTGATGCAGAACATGCACTTGATCCGGAATATGCAAAAGCTTTGGGTGTTAATGTTGATGAATTATTGATTTCACAACCTGATAGCGGAGAACAAGCACTGGATATTACAGAAGAACTCGTTCGCTCAGGTGCTGTTGATATTGTCGTTGTGGATTCCGTTGCGGCACTTGTTCCAAAGGCTGAAATCGACGGAGCTATGGAAGATCAACAAATGGGATTGCAAGCTCGTTTGATGAGTAAAGCATTGAGAAAATTAACAGGAATTATCGGTAAAACTAATACAACTGTTATTTTTATTAATCAATTGAGAATGAAAATCGGTGTTATGTATGGAAATCCTGAAACAACAACAGGCGGTAATGCTCTTAAATATTACGCCTCTGTCAGAATGGAAATAAGACGTGTCGAAGGTTTGAAAAAGGATTCCGAAGATATCGGAAACCATGTTCGTGTTAAAGTCTTGAAAAATAAAGTTGCACCACCATTTAGACAAGCGGAATTTGATATTATTTTCGGTAAAGGAATTTGTAAAATCGGAAATATTCTTGATGTTGCTGTTAATCTTGATATAGTTAAAAAAGCAGGTGCTTGGTTTAGTTATAAAGAAGAAAAACTCGGTCAAGGTCGTGATAAATCAAAAGAAGTTCTTGAAGCTAATCCTGCACTTCTTGAAGAAATTGAAAAACTTGTTCGAGAAAAATTAGAAGAAGAATAAGATTTTAATTATATTTAAGATTGGCGGATTTTG
>CAYYAL010000064.1:5354-6573 GCA_964469445.1 uncultured Muribaculaceae bacterium | reverse complement strand
GCAGATACGGTTCCATTAGAAAAAGACGATACTTGGGCCGATGAATTTAAGGAAATTTCTTCAAATGAAGATGTTTTTGAAAAGCAAAAAAGTGCGGAAGATGTTTTTTCTGATGTAGTAACTTCTCCTCTTGATGTTTCAATTCCGACAGTTCAGGAAGTCGCTTTAAAAACAACCGAAGAACATAAGGAAGGTTTGAAAAAAACAGAAAAACCACTTGAAACAGAAAGTACGAATTTTAATGTCCAAGCCAGCGTTGACTTAAATAATCATAAATCAATTCATTTGATAGAATTTGGCGGAAAAACTTCTCTCGTCGGCACAGTCGGAGATAATGTTTTTGTATTGAAAAAATTCGATAAGCTTAAAAATAATTTATTACAGGCAAGACTTTATGAAGAAAATCCGGATAATTCTGTTTATATGGTTAAATCAGAAAATTTTAAAGCCTTAGTTGATGTTTTTGATAATGAAATAAAATTAGCTGCTGAATTATAATTATGATTAGAAAATATTTATTATTATTTTTATTGTTCGGAATATTTTTTATAAGTGCTTGCGGGCAAAAAAAAGAAATTACAACTTTAAAATTTGCAACTTGGGGAAGTCAAAGTGAAATTGTTATCTTAAAACCTTTAATAAATGATTTTGAGGCGAATAATCCCGATATAAAAATAGAATTAATGCATATTCCTGAAAATTATTTTCAGAAAATACATATTCTTTTCGCTTCAAAAATGGAACCCGATATTATATTTATAAATAATCTTAATTTACCTGTTTATAAAAATTATTTGGAAGATTTGAGTTTTTTTACGGAAGAGAAAAATTTTTTTGACGGAACAATTAAAGCTCTTTCTGTTGACGGAAAACTTTATGCTATTCCCCGAGATGTTTCAAATTTAGTAATTTTCTATAACAAAGATTTATTTAAAAAATACGGAGTTTCTTATCCTAATGCAAATTGGACTTTTTCAGATTTTTTGAATAAATGTTCAAAATTGAGAACCAAAGATACTTTCGCAATAAGTTTTGAAGAATTACCTATGTTTTATTCACCGTATTTAATGAGTGAGGGTAAACATTTTTCTGATTTAGATGAAATAAATTCAGAAGATTTAAGATTTTATTCTGATTTACGAAAAAAATATAATTACGCACCGACAAAAGCTCAAATCGGAAGTGCAACGATGGCGAATATGTTTTTGCAAGGAAAAAT
>CAYYAL010000064.1:2448-5254 GCA_964469445.1 uncultured Muribaculaceae bacterium | reverse complement strand
TTTTAATTTTTCCGGAATATTTTACAATAAAAGCATCGGCATCATTTCCCGAAGAAGGTAGTTTTTTTGATATTTTATTAATTGTTTCAGCTAATTCTTTGTCTGAAAATTGTTTTGTAATTTGTTGTAATTTTTTTATAAAAATTTTTCTTTTAAAAGGAAAATTCAAATCATCTTTTTCAATTAAAACTTTTGCTTCGTCAGTTAGCGTCTTTATTTTTAAAGAATCCTCTTCATTTAAAGAGCATTTATATGATGTATTTCTTATTTCTTTGAAAACAGAAAGTTGTTTTTTTTGAAGCATTGGTAAACGTTCTTTTCTCAGTTTTTGAAAAATTTTGTTTAGATTATATTTTGGATATTTTTCAGCTGCTTCTCTTATATAGTAAAGTACTTTATTGTGAGGGTTGGTAATATATTCTTCATAAGGTTTTATGATTTCAAGAATTTTAGAAATAGTCGTATCTGCATTGATATTTTTTTTAATTTTTTTATTTATAGTTTTTAGAGAAATCATTTTTTCACCGCAATATGGACAAGGAAGCCCATCAAGATTTTTGGCAATCCAAGAACCGATATTAATTTTATCTACTAAATTGGCTTTACCTGTAAAAGTAATAGTATCAAAAGGAATTGATTGCGTTTTGACGTCAAAATTTCTATAAACCTTGTCTGAATTGGCTTTAACAAGGTTCATCTTATTATTAGCAAAAAACGATACACCACATACTACCATATTTTTTAGTAAAACATTTAATTTTTTTTTTTGCCAGTATTTAATAAAAATTGATACAAAATTTCATATTAAAAAAGCCGTACCACTGTCTATCGACCCGTAAAAATAAAGCCATTAAATAAGTTCTCTCCTTTTTAAAAATTTAACACCCGCAAAGGTTATCTTAGTGCTGCTATATTTCTATCCTGACACGGTTCGATAGTTTACGCCATTAAATATTAAACTCTCAATAAGAAATTATTTAATAAACCTTATCCCCACAAGCCTCACAACAGGCTCTGCACCTTGCTAAGCGTTCAAGTCAAGAGGTCCGCTATGTCCCCGTGGAGTACGGCTTATTTTCGATTGTAGCATAAAAATTTTTATATGCTAATATAAAAAAATGAATGATAAAATTCACGTAGCGATTACTCATAATGATTTTTATACGGAACATTGTGTTGTCTGTATGACATCTATTATGGAAAATTTACTTCAAGATGAAGTCGTTTTCCATATTATAGACGGGGGGTTAAGCGAGTTTTCGAAAAATAAAATTCTGGAAGTTACGCAGAATTATAAAAATTGCGAAGTTCAGTTTAACAAAGTCAATAATGACTTATTTAAAGGGTTTAAGCAATCTGATTATTATACTGTACAAATCTTATGGACACTGGTTTTGCCCGAAATCGAAGGTTTAAATAATCTTGATAAATTGATTTATCTTGATTGCGATTTGATTTCGCATTCTTCTTTAAAAGAATTGTGGGATTTGGATTTAGAAGATAATTTTATCGCTTCTGTTGAAGATGCAAATGGTAAAAAATATTCTAAAAGATTTTTAGATGGTAATGAAAAATTCTTTAATACAGGGCTAATGGTCTTAAATTGTAAAAAATGGCGAAGTGAAAATATTTCTCAAAAAGCTGTAAAAATAGCAATTGAAAATACAGGAACGGCGTTGGGTTATGACCAAACTGTGTTGAATAAATTATTTGTCGGAAAAGTTAAATATCTTAATTTAAAGTGGGATTTGCAATATTCACCGCTTAATGTTTGGCCGAGTTATGAAAATTTAGATGAGTATTATCAAGCAGTTAAAAACCCTTGTATAATCCACTATGTCGGTGATTACAAACCTTGGGTTAAAGGGTTGGGTTGTTTTAATCCTAAACAAAAGGATTATTTTAAATATCACAAATTGACAAGTTATAAAAAAACGAATTATTACAAATGGTTTTTTGAAGACAAAATAACTTGTTATAAAGGATTATGGGCTTTTATAAAACGTTATCCGCTTTTCTTTTTTAAATCAAATTTTTGGAAATATGCCGTTTGTAGAAATATTTTAAAATAATACTTTTTGCTTACTTGAGAAAAAAAATTTTTAGTTTAAAATGAGTTTGAAGGACGATTAAGGAGAAAAATTTATGAAAAAATTATTAGTATTAGTTATGGCATTGTTTTTGGTAGGAACAACTTCTTATGCCGCTACAACAAGTGTTGGAAAATACATTGATAATCAAAATAAAAAAATAGATTCTTGGCAAGATAAAATGAATGAAAATCAAAAAGCAGCCGAAAAAAGACAGGAAGCATTAAAAAAACAACAAAAAGAAAGACAAGAAGCACAAAAAAGACAGCAAGAAGCTTATAAGAAACAAGTGCAACAAAAAAAAGACGAAGTAACTTTGAAAAAACAAAGAAACGACTTAAAAAAACAACACGAAGAATTGAAACAAACCGGTCGTGAAATAAAACAAATTTATAAAAAATAGTTTTTCTGCATTATGATGATAAAAGGGCGGGCTGAAATTTTCAGCCCGCCCTAAACTTTTAGAATTGTATTTTAAATTTTGCTGAACGATGTCTATGTAATATTTTTAGTGTAAATATTTTCTAACCAGTTTTCTTGTCGTTTGCGGGTCTGCGTTTTTTTGTTTACGTCATGCTGAACTTGTTTCAGCATCTGTTAATTAAAAATAGCCTTCCGCCCCCTCGTCCAGTGTCAACTATGGACAAAAGCGTGGTTTCGCCCATAGTTTCACCTTCGCAAATGCAGGGTTCTAAAAAATCAAGAAAAGAGCTTTC
>CAYYAL010000064.1:0-2348 GCA_964469445.1 uncultured Muribaculaceae bacterium | reverse complement strand
CCATAGTTTCACCTTCGCAAATGCAGGGTTCTAAAAAATCAAGAAAAGAGCTTTCTAATAATTTTTTAGCCCCTTCGTCCAGTGTCAACTATGGACAAAAGCGTGGTTTCGCCCATAGTTTCACCTTCGCAAATGCAGGGTTCTAAAAAATCAAGAAAAGAGCTTTCCAATAATTTTTTTAGAACCCTTATCCAGTGTAACGAAATTTAAAGTTTATAAAAAAAATAATATTGACTATTGAATTTGTTTGATATACGCTAAAGAGTAAGCCAATACCCACTAACCGAAAAAATAGCTAGAAGGCTTTGGTGAAGCACATTGTAAGTGTGTTTAAAAACACAAACAAAAGGAAAAGGAAAATATAATGGCAACAAGTACAAGACAAAGAATCAGAGTTTGTTTAAAAGCGTATGATCATAAGTTGATAGATGTTTCAGCTGAAAAGATTGTAGAAACAGCAAAGAGAACAGACGCAAAAGTCGCAGGTCCTATTCCTTTGCCAACAAAAAGACGTATATATTGTGTATTGAGAAGTCCTCACGTAGATAAGAAATCAAGAGAACATTTTGAAATGAGAACTCACAAGAGAATTATCGATATATATGAACCAACTCAACAGACTACAGAAGAGTTAAGTAGATTAGATTTACCTGCAGGGGTAGATATTGAAGTTAAACTGTAAGGTTTACTGAAAATTAAATAGCATTATTTTAAAACATAATGTGATCTACGAGAGTCGTTGAAGGCTCAGGCAAAGAAGCAGAGGGAAACCGAAGCAAAGGACAAAATAACGTAGCGCTCGCAAGAGAAGGAAATTTGTAAAAATAAATTTCCGCAGAAAGGAAAGATATGACTATAGGAATAATAGGTGAAAAACTTGGTATGACACAAGTCTTTGATGATAAAGGACTTGCAATTCCTGTTACTGTAATTAAAGTTGATCCGATTGTTGTAACTCAAGTTAAAACCGTAGAAAAAGACGGTTACAATGCAATACAAGTCGGAACGGTTGCGGCAAAAGAAAAACATTTGACAAAAGCTCAAATCGGACACTTCGCAAAAAATAAATTAGGAAATTTCAGACATTTACAAGAATTCAGAGTTGAAAATCCTGCAGATTATACAGTAGGACAAGAAATTGAATTATCAGTTTTGGAAAACATTGAAAAGGTAGATGTAACCGGAATATCAATAGGTAAAGGATTTCAAGGTACAGTAAAGAGATGGAATTTTTCAAGAGGGCCGATGGGTCATGGTTCAAAAAACCATAGAGAACCTGGTTCAATCGGAGCAGGAACAACACCAAGCCGTGTTATTAAAGGTAAGAGAATGGCAGGAAACATGGGCAATGAACAAGTTACTGTCAGCAAATTAGGTTTAGTTAAAATCGATAAAGAAAATTCTTTAGTATTAATCAAAGGTTCAGTTCCGGGTTCTGAAGGAAGAATGGTAACAATAAAACCTTCAAGAACAAAGTGGAATTAACAAAATAACCGAACTTGCCATATAAAGCTAATCAGCAAGGGGTAAGCGGTCAAGATAAAGGAAAATAAAAATGTCAAAAGAAATAACATTATTAAGTTCAGCCGGAAAATCATTAGGCGAAATAACATTAGATGAAAATGTATTTGGCGTAGAGCCGAATTTACACGTTATGCATTTAGCGTTAAGAAGACAATTAAATAATGCAAGACAAGGTTCAGCTTGTGCAAAAACAAGAGCAGAAGTACGCGGAGGCGGAAGAAAGCCTTGGAAACAAAAAGGAACAGGTCGTGCAAGAGCAGGTTCAACACGTTCACCTTTATTTGCAGGTGGTGGTGTTATCTTTGGACCAAAACCAAAAGATTACAGTTTCTCAATGCCTCAAAAAGCAAGAAAATTAGCTTTGAAATCAGCTCTTTCTGCAAGAAGTGAACAACTTATTGTCGTAAAAGATTTTTCAGGAATTAAGGAACCTAAGACAAAATTGATGGTTAAAACATTATCAGCATTGAAAGCTGAAGGAAAAGTTTTAATAATTGCAGATGTCGAAGCTGCTGAAAATCAATATCTTGAGTTAGCATCAAGAAATATCCCTTCAGTAAGAACAATTTTGCCATCAAACTTAAATGTAAAAGATTTATTAGAAGCTGATTATGTAGTGATTACAGAAGCAGCGTTAAGCGAAATTACGGAAAGGTTGACAAAGTAATGAAAAAATCAAATACAGAAAAATTATATGATGTAATAAAGCAACCGTTGATTACAGAAAAATCAATGATAGCAACAGGGCTTGGTCAATATACATTTGAAGTGGTTAAAGAAGCTACAAAAGTAGAAATAGCACAAGCAGTGGAATTAGCTTTTCC
>CAYYAL010000063.1:2721-6617 GCA_964469445.1 uncultured Muribaculaceae bacterium | reverse complement strand
ACAAGGCTCCGCCTTGTGGGGCTCTTCGTCCTTTTTAAATATAAACAAATCTCAAAAATTGAGGGTGGTGGGACTCGAACCCACGACCAAAAGATTAAGAGTCTTCTGCGCTACCACTGCGCCACACCCCCATAAGGTTTTATATTTAATTATCATCACCTAAAATAAATTATACATCAAAAAAATCCCTTGCAAATTTTTATACTACATTTTATTTCTTAATGTTTAATTGACTTTAACCTAAATATTAAATATCATATTCCTGTGGGGTAGTTTATGAATCCAAAAATTTCTATTATAATTCCTGTTTACAATAATGAAAAATATTTAGAAGCTTGTCTTAATACAATTTCCAATCAAACCATTAAAAATATTGAAATCATTTGTATTAATGATGGTTCGACGGATAATTCTTTAAATATTCTAAATTCTTATGCTCAAAAAGACAGTAGATTTAAAGTTCTATCGCAGGATAATAAAGGACAATCTTCTGCAAGAAATTTAGGAATGACTATTGCTAAAGGCGAATATATGGGATTTATGGATTCTGATGATTGGGCAAAAACTGATGCTTTTGAAAAAATGTATTTTAATGCAAAAAAATTTAATGCAGATATTTCCATGTGTGCAGTTACAACTTATAACGAAAAAACATTTGTTACAAATCACGAAGACCCTTATACAAGTTTAAATATCTTCCCTGATTCTTTTCAAAACAGAATTTTTTCTTTTGAAGAAACCTACAATTTTATTTTTAGAATTTGTGTTTCTCCGCTCAATAAAATTTACAGAAGAAAATATTTGGAAGATAAAAAAATAAAATTTAAGGAAGGACTTTTTTTTGAAGATAATCTTTTTTTCTACGAAACATTTATGCAAACAAAAAAATGTTGCCTTTTAAAAGAAAATTTAATTACATATCGACTTAATTCCGCAAATTCAACTTGTGCAAAAGATGAAAAAAAACTTGATTTCTTTAAAGTTTTTGAATATATGGAAGCTTTTTTAAAGGAAAAATCTTTTTATGAACATTTAAAAGATTATTATGAATTACACAAAAAAAATACGTTTAATTATTGGTTGGATAAAATTCAAGATGAAAAAATTAAACAAGAATATGAATTAAAATTAAAACAGCTTGAGGCAGCTAATCAATGACCCAAGAATTAAGCAATGAGGAATTATTCTCAAATTATTTAAAATCCATAAATTTTGAAAAACATCTTAATAAATTAAGTAAAAAATTTAAAAACAAAAGTGTGGTCATTTACGGAACCGGCTTGTTTTTTCAAGTAATCCATAAAGTCTATGATTTAAAAAAAATAAATATAGTTGCATTATCAGATAAAAAATTTGAAAACCACACAGAAGGCGAAACTTTTTTAAATTACAAAGTCATTTCCCCACAAGAAATCAGGGCAATAAATCCTGATATAGTTTTTGTTGCGACAAAATTTTTCGTTAATATAATTGAAAATCTTAATTATAATGTGCTACAAGGAACAAAAATAAAAATTAAACCCTTAATCAACAAGCCTTTTTTTGAATTAATAAAGGAAATTTGGCAATAAAACGAATTTAATCGACAATATCTGAAACAATTCGATTTAACATTTTTTTAGACATTTTAGATTTATAAATTGAGGGTAGATAATACTTAAAAAATCTATCGACTTTTTTAAAATGATAATAAAAAGGGTAATATCTTTTAAAAACTTCGTTATTTTCTTTTTGCATCAAATCTTGATTTTTTATATCAGAAGAAGCACCGTTTCTATAGAAATTTGAGATAACAGTCGGAATATAAACTGTTTCAATATTATTTTCAACTAATAATTTCATATTAAAATCAATATCTGCAGCAATTTTTAATTTTGTATCATAATTTCCGAATTTTTCAAACAAACTTCTTTTATAAAATGTGGATTGATGACAAATAAATGTTTCAAAAAAAGAATAAACATTATTAAAATCAGAAAATGAGTTATTAACAGTCTTTCCATCGGGATAATTTATACAAACATCGCCCCAAAACATTTCTGTTTTCGGATATTTTTCAATATTTTTAATCAAAATTTCAAAAATTTTATCAGAATATAAAGTATCGCCTGCATTTAAAAAATATAAGAAATCACCATAAGCAAAGCTTATGCCTTGATTCATCGCATAATAAATTCCGCCATCTTTTTTTGAAGCACAATGGGAAATATAATTACCGTATTTTTCAATTATATCTAAAGTTCCATCAGTAGAAGCTCCGTCCATAATTATTATTTCAAAATTTTTATAAGTCTGATTAATAATGCTTAAAAGAGTTCTTTCAATGGTTTCTTTCTCATTTTTACAAGCAATAATAACCGTTATTTTTAAATCTTTCATAAAAAAAGTATAAAATAATAAGAACTTCAAATCAAATTATTAAGCGAGTTGATTTTTATTTTGTTTTCTTAATTGCATGTTTTTTTGAATATAATCACAAACCATAACTCCGCCTTTTAAGGCAAGAGCCGTTACAAGTGCTGAAAATCCGTAAGTACTCCACGCCTTTAAGCTTCGTATTTTCAAATTCTTTAACTGTTCTGCGGTGATTTTTCCTTTTGCAAATTTTATTCCGTTAATAGATGCCATTCCTTCTTCAATCAATTTAGGAACCCCTATCGCAAGAGAAACTAACAAAATATTATCTTTAACAATTTTTCTGATTTTATATAAAAATCCTTGGCTTTCAGGTTTTTTAGAATTATTAACAAATAAAGAAGACACTAAAACTGTCGGAATTGCATATATAGGGAACTTATGTTTTAAAAACGCAATTACTTTTGTTAATTTCGGATTGACATTTTGGTTTATAGCATGTCCGAGTTCATGAAAAACGGCATCTTTCTTATCTAATGAGAAAAGAGGCATTCTGGCTTGTTTAGAACCATGAAAATATGCCGCATTTTTTCCGTTAATATAACTTTTAAGCTGATTTGAAGACTTTTCCTTTTCCTTTAATAAATAATCTTTTTTTATTTCAAAAATAATTTTTTATATCCTTTTTTCAAAAAATTATCGCCGTCTTTTACCTTATATTTATCTGTTAAAGATTTAAGCTTATTGTCAAAAACAGCATCTGCTTTTTGAGCAAATATTTTTAAGTGTTCAGGCGTAGCAAATAAAAATGAAACGCCCTTTTTATCAAGCCCTGTATCTTTCAACATTTGATTTGCCAATGATTTAAGTCTTGGATTTAACAAGACATCTTGAGCCTTTGCATAAATTTGTCTGTAAGAATCTTTTAAATTTATTTCTTGAGGATTAAACAAAAAAGTTCTATCCGTAGGTTTTTTAATTAATTCTTCAAGAATTTTAACTTCTTTATTTGTAATTTTATTGTCAAGAGCAAGTTGTTTTCCCCTTTTTATAAGTTTTTCGGTTGAAACATTTTTGTCCAAAGCCATATGCGAAAAATCAATCCAAGCATGGGATTCAGTTACAGCCGCTTTTATTTGAGGAGTATTATAAATTCTGGCGGCATTTTCGACACAAATTTGAGGAGTAAGATTTTCTGTCGGTATTTTATTTAAAATATTAGCTACATTTGATTTAGGATTTAACTTAACAATATCACGCATGGTATCAAGCATTTTGTTGAAATATAATTCTTCTTCCTTAAACATCCAATCTTTATTTTTGAAAAATTTTTCATAAGTTTTGGAGCGTAAATTAGTTGTTTCATAATTAATCTTCTGGCAGCAAGTCCGCCTGCACCTGCAATAACAACATTTTGACAATTATTATCTTTGTCTTTCATTGAATTAGATATGGGAGACTTATTAAAAATAACACTCACAGAAAAAACCTTTCACAATACTTAAATAAAGCTTTATAAAAGAAAAAATTGCCTATAATTT
>CAYYAL010000063.1:0-2621 GCA_964469445.1 uncultured Muribaculaceae bacterium | reverse complement strand
GCTTGCACCTGAAGCATACAAAGATTTTGAAGCAATATTGTCTATCCTCTGTTTTTCCATATCTTTATTTTTCATAAATCAATTCCTTTTTGAAAAAAATTTCATTTCTAAATCCGTAATCCATAAATTTAAAATCTATACCTGCAAGCTCACAAGCACTTTTATCAACTTCTGTATCTCCAACCATATAATTTACATTTGATTTTTTTAATATTTCCGACTTTTCTTCAATCGTATTTTTACTTGGACTGACTACAAATATCTCTGTAAAAAAATCTTCTATACAAAGTTCTCTTATCTGCTGTTTTAATGCTTCTTTATCACTCCGTGCCGTAATAAGAATTAAATCATTATTCCTTGATAATTCTTTTAATTGTTCGACAACATTTGGATACAAATAATCAAGTTTTAAATATTGATTTTTTTCTATATTTTCAATCCAACTCTTTTGAATTTCCTCAGCCAATGACTTCTTAATTCCTTTATATAAGAGATATTTTATATTATTATTTCCTTCTCTTTTAAAATTTATATAATCAGTTAAATCCAATGCAATATCAAAATCCTTTAATGCCATTTCCATCACTTTTATATGTCTGTCAAAAGTATTTAAAATAGTTCCGTCAAGGTCAAAAGCAATGACTTTCTCGATTTTTTTTGTTATAACATCAGTATAAGCTTTTACTACATATTGTATCGGAGCATTTAATTTTAATGAATTTGTGATTGTATCAAAATCCTTTTCCAATAAAATATTGGCAATTGCAGAAACTTCGTCCCAACCCGCTGTATACGATAAACTTATTCCGCCTGCCAATCTTAAATTGACATCTGTAATTACCCACTCATTTTCAGAATTTTTCATAAATTGTAAATTAAAATAATTTGGACATTTTATTTTTGAAGCGAAATTTTTTGCAATGTTTTCAAAATTATCGTCATGATAAATTTTCGTTTTAATGCAAACTCCGGACTTTGTTGCAACTCTTTCTCTGGCAACAGAAGAAAAAATGTTTTTATAACTAAAACATTCAAGAGTTATTTCCGGCTCAAAACAATATTCCTCAATTAAATAATTTCCAATCTCTTCTTTCTTTAAAATTTCGGTTTTATTTAACATTTCTATTCCGATTGAAGCAACTCCGTTTATAGGTTTTATCATATAAGTTTTTTCGTCTTTTAATTCTTTTAAATCGTATATTTTAGGAATAAGAAAACCGAATTCTTTCAATTTTGAATTAATTAATTTTTTATTCTTATAAAAATCATTAATCGTATCAAAAGAAGTTGACAAAGAAATAACTCCCAAATCAATTAAATCCTTATTTTCAGGATAAAAAAGTGTTTGGTCATAATCAAAACTCGGTATTATAAAATCAATTTTTTCATCTTTGCAAATTTTTAAAATTGTTTGATAATAATTTGTCGATTTTGACAAAGGAACTTTGTAAAACTTATCTATATAATAGAAATTCGGAATAAAATATTTTTCATTAATATCAGCCCCGATAATAATGAATTCATTTTTAAAATTAGTTTTTATAATTTTTGAAAAATGGTAGCACGCAGTTGTTCCGCATGATAATAATAAAATCTTTTTCATAATGTTTAACGTTAACCTCCGGCACAAATTAATTCATATAACGTCTAATATAATACGTCATACTTATTATATATAGAAAATATTATACGTAAAGCGTTATTTAGAACTTTATTAAAAAATGTTACCTTTTTGAAAGGAGTAAGTTATGAAAACAGGAAATAAAGAATTTGGGAATAATCTTAAAAAATTAAGAGAAGCAAAAAATTATAGCCAAGAAGAACTTGCAGAAAAAATAGGAGTTGAATATCAAACAATCAGTCGCATTGAAACAGGAGTATATTTTACAAATTTTGAAAATTTGCAAAATATCGCATCAGCACTAAATGTTCCATTAAAAGATTTATTTGATTATCAAAATATTAAAATTAGCAAATCGGAATTAATAAAAAATATTACACGAATTATAAATAAAGCTGAAACTCCTCAATTGGAAATTATAAATAAATTTATAACATTGTTAGATTTATTGAAAAAATGATTTATTATAAATATTTTCAGTAATTTTTATTTTGATTGCAGTTGAAAATAAAAAAAAATAAATTATAATAAAGGAAGGTTCCGTAAACGGATTGGGGAAGTGAAACCGTTTTAATAATATTGAACATTTGAAAATTAAATATGGGGACGATCCGGATTTGACAGGATGGTCGATTGAGGTATGTTGCGAGTTCGAGAGCTGTTCTCGGTTATCAACGAGCAAAGAAATTAAATGCTACAGATAATATCGTAGTTGCTGATTTTTCAAGAGCAAATGCTCTTGCTGCGTAGAGCCTAGCTCCGCAGACAGCCCTTTTGCAATTTAATCTTGCTGAATTGTAAAAGGTGGGAAAGCAAGATGCAGTATGGCGAAGAGAATAACCATATCAAGACAATTCTCAAAGTGAGCATCACTTAAAAAGGCTTTGATAAATCAATAAGGTTTGTTTTTTCCTAAGATTTATCGAGAGAAATAAAAACTACACTCGTAGAGATGTGCATTAATCCATTTTGGACGTGGGTTCAACTCCCACCGTCTCCA
>CAYYAL010000062.1:0-6691 GCA_964469445.1 uncultured Muribaculaceae bacterium | reverse complement strand
CACTTTCAAAAATGCATAGTGTGAAAAAAATAGTTTTATTTTTTGTACTATTATCCTAGAAGAGTGGATCAATGAGTGTAAAAATTAAATATATATAGGAAAAGTAAAATGGAAGAAATAATAAAATGGTTAGATCAAGTTGAAGAGTATGATGAGGATGATGCACTTTTTGGTGAAAAGTTGTCTGTGCAATTAGAAAAAGCATTAGCTTCAGACAATAAAAAGGAACTCATAGAGGTAGCTGATCGAATTATTTGCAATGGCTATGATAATGGGGAACAGTATGCTGAGAGAATATTATTTAAAGCAATAGATGGTCAATATTATGACGATAATGCTTATATAAGGCTTGACTTTAAAACACATTTAAAACTTGCAGAGGTTTTATCTTTAGTCAATACTACTGATGCGGAGACAGCATATGGTAGCTTAGGTCGAAGAGCTACATCCTTTGATGAGTTAAAAGAGTTAGGTGAGTCAATAATAGAAAGCGCTTTAATAACAGAGTATAAAGGTATAGGGGAAATATTATCAGAACATGATTCTATAGCTTTTGTGAATGCTAAAGATTCTGCAAGAAAAGCTTTTCAAAAAGCACTAGATACAAATCCTAGCAGTTCAGACTACATAAATCTCTGTGAAAGTATATGTAATTCGCACTATCTAAATGACAAAGTATGGGCAAAAGAGCTGATAAAAAAACATATCGCTTTTGAAGATCAAGTGCAATATAAGAAAATAATAGATTTAGCATCTATGGATTATTTGTTAGGTGATGTAGAGTTTACAAAAGAGATTGTGAAAAATGCAAAAGAGCAGTGCAGTGGTTTTGATGATTATCTAGAGCTATTTAATCAAATGGATAATGGCTCAAAAGTAACTCAAGATATGTTAGTAGATGCACTATTTGATACGATAGAAGTTCTTGAAAATGATGATCAAAAAGAACAATTAGTAAACTCTATTGAATGTACTATAAATGAAAATACAGTAGAGATAATCAAAACTAAATCAATATCTGAACTTAAAGAGATGTATGGACAAAAGAATAATAGTGCAAATAGTTTTGACGATGAACTAGAGCTAACTCTACCACCTCTTGAAGAATTTACTTTAGATACAAATAAACCACAACACTCTTTAGATGAGTGTTTTGATTGGATACGAAAACTTAAAGAAGAGTTTTTATCATTTAATGATCCTATTGCAGCATTTGAAGAAGGGGATTATGACACATCATTAAAAAGTGTAGAGGATCTTATTTGTTGGCGTGATATACCTGAAAAAACAAATACAGAATATATGGCAAGTTTTAAAAAACATATAGAGATCAAAAAAAATGGTGCTTTAGATGAAGAGCTTACATTGAGTGAACCACAAGAACTAGAACTAATCCTAGAAACACCTCCAGAACCAAGCCCGCAACAAACAAACCCATCAGATCTAAAAACCCAGTATGCAAATAAAATAGCATCAGGTGAAATAGACCCTATAGAGACTAGCTATGCAGATTTTGAAGCAGCTAGCCAAAACAAAGAGATAGATTATAAAGCTGTATATTCACAGATGATAAGTGAGGGTAGAATCGATCCAACGGAAACTACTTATGATGAGATGATACTAGTATCTAAGCTCTTTGGTGGAGTTGATGAAGCAGAATACAAAGCCACTTATTCAAAATATATAGTAAGTGGAGAGATAGATCCAAGTGAGACTACCTATGATGAGATAGTAAATATTGCTAATATATTTAATGAGATAAATGGTGGTGGTAATTCAAAAGATATGATGGATGAGATCTATCAATACCTGATGAAAAATGTAAATAATGATAATGATTATCTTGCTGGTGATTTTTTAGAGTTAAAAGATGGTGGAGATTCTTATGATTTTTGTAATTTTGCAAGAGAGATGTATGACTTTGAACTGGATTTTGAAAAGATAAAATATCTTCTTGATAGATCATATGAGCTAGCGCAAAGTTATGATCATTATAAAGATATAGCAAATGTAATTATGGATTCAAATTCACCTGATGAATGGAGTGAATGGGCAAAAGAGTTATATAAAGAATCAGAATCAAAAGTAGAAAGCGTAGGTGATATACTTGATCTTGCATATAGTGTAGGTGATATTTTAGAAGATGTTTATTGGGCAAGAAAGCTATATAAAAGAGCTGAGAATGATTCTAAAACTTTTCGAGATATGATAAATACAGCTGATGCAGTTTCTCAGTTTGATGGTGCAAGTAAAACTTGGGCAAAAGAGATCTATCAAAAAGCAAAAGGTCTTGCAGAAGAGTTTGATGATTACATAACTTTAACAAATAATGTCAGTCATGATATGTATCTAGGAGATAAAGACTGGGGTAAAGAACTCTTTGAAGAAGCTAAAGAAAAAGCTACTGATATACCTGAACTTCAAGCTCTTATAGAATTACTTATCAATGATGATAATTTTGATGATCAAGAATATGGAAAGAAACTTTCTTATGAGGCTTTAGATAAATGTAATGATTTTGATGAATATTTACAGATTGTGTACGGAACTCGTTTAAACAAAGAGTTACACAAAGAGATAATTTTAAAAGTGATAGCTATCTTAGAAACAGATGAAGAAAAAAACAAATTGTGTAATGAGATAGAATACTGGCAATACTCACTAAAAGATGATGATCAATTAAAAATAGATATTCAAAATTTAAGTGTACAAGAGCTTAAATCTAAATACGCAAAACCATCAACAGATGAACTTAAAAAACTCTATGCACAAGGTATTGGAAGTGGAGAGATAGATCCAGTTGAAGTAAGCTTTGATAGTTTTGAAAAGAATTATAAAGCATAGTGATAAAATTGAATCTTTCATCTAGTCAAAAACAACAATTATTAAGACTATACAACTCATCAAATGATAGTTTTTTTACTTTTTTAAACAGTGCAGATTATGAAAAAAAGATGAAGAAACTTTCAAATGCAAAAGATGCTTATGCATTTTATGCTTATGATGAAGAGCCTCTTTTTTTACTTGATGATACTGACTTTGGATCTGCTGATGATGGCATGGTTATATCAAATAAAAGTATATATTGAAGAAATACTTTTGGCGATCCTTATGAAGTGAAATTTGAAGAGCTTTATTCATGTGAGCTTGTAAAAGAGGGTGGAGATTCGATTTTTGATGATTCAGGAATTATGAAAATAAATACAACTGAAATAAAAATGGGTTATTTTAAAAAATCTGTAGGCAGTATAGTAAATATTGTTAATACACTTCATCAGTTTTATAAAGAAAATATAATAAAAGAGAAAAAACTTGATATCTCTTCTACTATCTCTATACCTTATACTCTTGCACAAAGTGGTGGAAAGTTCAAAGACAATGTAAGTGGATATGATATAACGATACCAAAAGGTGTAAAAGATGGTACGGTTTGGAGTTGGGATGGATATGGAAAAAGCTATGGCAATATAAAAGGAAAACTTACAGTTACTGTAAAAGTTGAACCTAAAATTATCAAACCAAAACCAGTTTACACACAAGAAGTAAAAACAAAAATCAAAACAGAACCCAAAAAGATAGTAGTAGATTGTGTAAACTGTGGTAAAAAACATATCAATCCTAAAAGTTATGATTGTAGTTTTTGTGGAAAATCACTTACTAAAAAAGTGGCAATAAAAAAGAAAAAACCAACACAACTAGAGGTCCAAATAGAAAATGACAACAGCATTGATGTAGAAGATTTAGAACTTATAGTTACATGTGTAAATTGCTCTAAAGATATAAAAAACTATAGCTCAAACATCTGTCCACATTGTGGTGAAGATGCAAATATCAAAAAGAAAAAACCAATTAAAAAAGTGGTAGAAAAAACATCTTCTGCTAGTGAGTTTTACCTAGAGATTGATGATGAAATCACTGTAAAAGATATAAAAAACCAGTTTTTTAAATATACTAGCTTAGTACTAAGAGTGTATGAAAGTAGTAGAAAACAAGCTAGATCAAATAAAAAGCTTATAAATCTAGCTACAAAAAAAACCACTATAAGAGTCACTGCAAGGATGAAAATAGAAACTATATTAGAAGAGTTTCAAGAAGTTGGTGTAAAGGTACGAATCGCATCATCTGATGATAGTAAATTTTGTAATAGTAACTTTACCCTTGCACGAGCTAAAGAAAAAGATGGAGGATAAGATATGGAAGTGATAATGCCTTTTTTATTAGGTACAACAATATGGGGTGCAATAATAGGAAGTAAAAATGGAAATAGATTTTGGCTATATGGAAGTGTAGATGGTTTTTCATCTTCACTATGGGTAGCTTTTGGATTTTGGATCTCATTAGGTGGTGGATTGTTTACTATTGTAGGTCTTGGTATACTTATCTGGGCGGCTACTTTTTTATATAAAGTTACAAAATCACAGTTTTACAATGGCTCTAATTTTGAGCTGTGGATACTCTACTTTGGGAAAATGTCATTTAGTATTATGACGGCTGGATTATTATTTTTGGTAGCTATGCTATTTGGGATGAGAGGAAAATAAAAAATATTACATTCATCTGACAATGGTTTGATAGTATAAGATACAGGATAATAAACAATGGAGAACATGATGAGTAAATTATTTAATACTTGGAATATAAACAGATATTTTAAAATATCAGATCCCTTAAAAAATACTCAAGGAGTTATAGAAGCTCCACAAAGTCATCTTCAAAAGATAGCTAAAGACAACACTACCACAATTGAGTCTTTGATGAAAAAGCACAATACAAGAGATAAAGATGAAGCATATAGTTTAGAGATAGATGAACTTAAAAAAAGCTATAAACCTTCACAAGAAGCACTGGAGTATTTAGAACAATTAAATCTAGCGTACAAAGGGAAAAAGATCAAATTTTATTACACTCATCCGATGCTAAATTATTTTAGTATAGATGATCCAGATTGTGACCAAGTTCCAATATATGAAGTATTTTGTCAATCTGTAGAATTAGTAGATGAAGAATCTATAAAAATGCCTATGATTATTACAAAAGATAAGAACTACCCTTTGATAGATGTAGTTGATATAGAGATAGTTGAAAATGAAATACCAACTATCAAAGAAGTATTACAAAAAGCAGCTACTTTAGATAGTGAGAGTTATGAACTAACAACTTTAGCTGAAAAAATTGTAGAAACTTTAGAAGATAAAGAATGGGCCAAAGAGATATATAAAAGATCTTTAGAAATTTGTAAAGAATCTGCTGATGCCTGTATAGTAGCTATTAGTATTGACAATACTTTAGAGGATAAAAAGTTTGTATTTGAAGTCCTTTTAAAAGCTTATAGTATGAAAAAAACAAACTATGACTTTTGTGAACTTTTAGAGACTTGTCAATATGCAGAATTATAAAATGACACAATTTCAAACTGGATAGAGGAGTATGCAAAGGTGTGCAAAACATCAAATGATTTTTTAGCATTGTCAAAAATAAGTGAAAATCATAAAAATTTTGCATTAAATAAAGCACTTGAAGTTGCAAATGATGTATATGAGTGTTTTGAAATAATAGATGGCATAAAGGGGTAGAAGTAATGAAAAAGTTAAGATCAGTAAATTTACAAGGGGGTATATATTTTGTCTAGTGATTGCATAAATTGTAAACATGTAGTTTGGCTTATTGCTTTAGGTCAAGGGGTAAGGTGTAAACACCCTGAAAATCAAAAATACAAAAAAGAAGGAACCACAAGTAAGACGCCAGTTGTGATATCTAATATTCCTAATGGGTGTGAATATTTTGAAGGTAAAAAATGAGTTTAGATTTTTATGTTGAGTGTTTAAACTGTAATACAAAATACACTAATCCTATAAATAGTTTATGTAGTAACTGTGGTAAAGATATTTTCACTAAAGATAATAATGTTAAGTGTAGTGAATGTGGTGGTGAGTTTGAGTCAACTGTTCTATCTTGTCCTTATTGTGGAACCAGCAATAGTAAGAAAAGCTATATTGATTTAAAAGATGATGAAATCATTACACTAGTTCATAGTATAGAAAGTGGTGATATAGATAAAGTTACAAAGTTTATCGAAAAAGGTATAGATGTCAATAGAAAATATGATCCACCTGATAACCTAATTCATATTGCAGCTGCAGCAAATCAAGTTGAAATAATAAAGCTATTAGTATCTTATGGAGCAGATATTGAAGTAGAAAGTGGATTTGAAGAAACGGCAATAGTTATTGCAGCAGATTTAGATAATAAAGAAGCCGTAAGTGTATTAATAGATTTGGGTGCTAAAAGTGATGAGATAGATATTACAAAACACATAATAAAAACAAAAGAATTTAGCTACAAAGATTTATACTCCAAATTGATTTTAGAAAATAAAATTAATCCATCAAAAACAACTTACAATGAGATACTATCAATAGGTGAATTATTTATCAATAGTATAGAATCAGAATATAGATCTATATATGCCCAGAGTATAGTATCAGGAAAGATAGATCCATCAAAAACTACATTTGATGAGATCATAGAAATAATCAAATTTATAAAAAATAAACAGGAGGTTAATAGGTGAAAATATTAGTACTAGTAGGGATACTCACTTTAGGTTTATATGCAAAAACTGGATATTTACAACAAACTATAAAGTCAGTAAAGAATACTATTTGTATTTATAAATATCAAAATTCTTTAT
>CAYYAL010000061.1:4722-6705 GCA_964469445.1 uncultured Muribaculaceae bacterium | reverse complement strand
GGTAGAGCACTCCCCTTTTAAGGGATAGGTCGCGCGTTCGAATCGCGCCAAGCGTACCATTTTTAAAGAACCGTTTTCGGTTCTTTTTGTTTTACTAGCAAAAAAAAAATTCCTAATTTTTATAACATAAAAGGATTTGTATAAGATGAATTTAAATATTTCTAAAAAAATTTCTTTTTCTGCTAATATAACTTATGATGAAAATTGGATGAAAACAGCTTTGAATGCTGATAAAAGATTGACTAAAAAGGATAAAAAATCCATTAATTTAATGTTAGCTGATATAAAAAAATTAGAATCTATGAAAGAAGATTCTTTTGTAATGATACATCCTCGTGTTGATACGGGGCAGGTAAATTTTATTTGTATTGTTTCTGATTTTACAAATAAAATTAAAACCATTATTCCTCAACGAAATGTTAGAAAAATGTTAGTTGACGATAATTATAAAGATGCATTTAAAAACAGTATAAAAACATCTATTGTGAACGTAGATAAAGCTAAAGAAGCTTTTGATAAGATATCTGATGCTATTATTTCTTCTAAATCAATTAAAGGTTTACAATCTACTTTTATAGCTTCAACCGAGCCTTTAAATCGTGAAACTATATATGAGTATTTTAATTCAGGGTTAGAAAATCATTTTCTGGACATGTTAAATAAAGGATATAATCCTGCAGATAGGGTTATTAAAATAATAAAACAAGTTGATGAAGATTCTCCTGAAACAAATAAAATTATAGGTATAGTGCCACATAAAACTAAATCAGGTAAGTTATCTTCTAAGAAGGATTTTGTTGTTTTTTATGATACAGGTAAAAATATAGTTGAAAAAAGAATTCCAATAAATTACTTGCTTCAAGACCCGAGCATGAATGTTTTTGCATAATTAAGTTTTTATTTTAATTAAAAATTATTCGGATTATGCACTGAATATCTTAAATGTACTTTCAACGTTCTTTTGAATAACTTTTTGAACGGCATCCATTTCAGTCGAAACAGCTTTTTGTTCTGTATCAAGTTGTTTTAATCTTAATTCTAAATTTCTGTCTTGTTCTTGGATAATAGCAATTTTAGCATTAATATCTTCCATATCCTTGTTGTATTGATATTTTTCCATTTCATATTTATTCATCGCTGTATCATAAGCATCTTCATCTTTAACGCTTGATGCAGATAGAGCAAGTTCATTTGAATAGTTTGCAGGCATTATTGCAACAGGTTTGCCATCGGTATCAAATCTTATAAATGCTTCGGTTTCTTCTTCTTCTCTTTCGGTAACTTCACCTACTCTGAACATTTCAGCATAGTTGTTGTTTGGGGCTATAACTTCACTTGCTTTTAAGTAAATATTTGTATCGCCTGCTGAGCTACTTTCATGTGTATACATATAAACAGCTTCGTAGGTGGTTGAGTTGTTTGTGTTAGGGTTTGGATGACCGAGTTCTTTTTGTATGGCAACCCATTCTTCATAAGCCGTAGTTCCTACTTGTAAAGCAGTTGGTGCAACAAGAGCTAATTCATAACCATTTGCATAATATCTAGGCGGAGTTTGTCCGTCATCAGTAATTCTTCCAACGCCATTAGATATAGCAGCTATTACATCTTGATTATAAGTGTATCTTACAATGTAATCATTGTCTCCGGCAGATGTTCTTGTATCTTTAACCATTTGCAAAATAGTATTTGTTGTTCCGCCGATAGCTTGCCAAGAATAAACTTGTTTTGTAAATTGGTCAACAGAAGGTGGGGTAGGAACACCCAAGCCCAACAATTGCGTATAATATGATGCAGTTTGATTACTTAATGAAGTTCTCTCTTGGTTAATCTGCTGTCCTTCATATTCTATGTTTGTTTTCCTTGCGGTCAAACCTAAAAATCTTGCTTGTGATGCTGACATTCCCATAATCGTATCCCTTTATATTTTTCTATAATACGGATATCGGAATTTTTATTTTAAAACTTTAGTAAATAGTTATATTT
>CAYYAL010000061.1:0-4622 GCA_964469445.1 uncultured Muribaculaceae bacterium | reverse complement strand
TATAAAGTTTTAATTCTTCACTTTTTAAAATGGCTTTAAAATTTCGTTTTATAAAAAATCTATATTGCAGTGCAAAGTTAGTTCCTGCCAAAAACATAAATATAATAATAATCCAAGTTATAAGATTTGAATGATAGCCCAAAATACTTTGAGAGTTTGGAGAAAATCCACCTGCTGCGATTGTAGAAAGTGAGTTACAAATGCTGTCAAATAAAGGCATGCCTGCAAGTTTTAATGCAATTATTTCACAAACAGTAAGTCCTAAATATACAAGCCATAAAGCACTTGCCGTATGTTTAATTCTTGGGGTGAATTTATCTTCAATAGGGCCAGGGGCTTCTGCGGAAAACATTTGTCGTCCGGCAACTGCAAATTGCGGTAAAATCGCTATAAATAATACAATTATTCCCATTCCGCCTAACCAATGTGTAAAGCTTCTCCAAAAAAACATTGTTTTAGGGTAATTAAAGTCGTTTAATATGGTTGCACCGGTTGTGGTTACTCCTGATACAGCTTCAAATAAAGAATTTAAAGGGGTTAATCCGTAAAATTGGTATGGAATTGCAGATATAATCCCAAAAATTATCCATGAAACAGCAACTAAAAAAAGTGCTTCAGATTTTTTTATGTCGTTTAAGTTTTCTACATTATCAGCATTTTTGATTATTTTTCGTAATAAAAAGCCTAAAATTAATGATATTAAAGAGGCTGATACGAATGGAGTAATTGAGTTGTAATCTTGATAATATACTGCAACAATTATTGGGATAAGAATTACTAATCCAATATACATCGTTATTAAACCTAAAGCATTTGCTAAATAATTTAATCTCATTTTCTAAAGAATTCCTTAATTTTTTGAGCATTTTCTTCTTCAGTAAATACAATAATGTCATCACCTTCATTTATAAGGCTGTTACCTTTTGGAATTATAACTTTATTTCTTCTGCGAATTACAGCGATAATACCTTTTTCAGGTATTTTTAAATCCATAAGTTTTACGTTTTTAAAATTTTCGCCCACTGTTATTTCAAGAACTTCTCCTTGACCTTGTTCTACTGTCGCTAAAATGTCAACATCTTTTTCTATCAATTGATTACGAACTTCTTTTATTGAAGCTCCTTTTGGTGAAACCGCAATATCTATTCCCACTTTTTGAAATAAAGGAATATTCAGCGATTTTGAAACGCGTGTTATAATTCTTTTTATGCCGAGTTGTTTTGCCAAAAGTGAACAAAGAAGATTTCTTTCATCATTGTTGGTTACGGCAATAACTGCGTCCATATTGCCTATTTCTTCTTGTTCTAATGCTTCTAAATCTGTTCCGTCAGCATTAATTATTAAAGTATTGCTTAATTCTTCGGATAAAACCTCGCATCTGTCGTAATTTTTTTCTATAATTTTTGTTTTTATTTTTATTTTTTCGAGGCTTTGAGCAAGCATTAATCCTACATTTCCACCACCTATGATTGCAACAGATTTTAAGTTGTCTTTTTCATGGAAAAATTTTCCTGCCAAGATATTAAGGGAATCTACAAGCCCTATAAATATAACTTTATCATCAAGGGTTAAAACGGTTTCTCCGTCAGGTATAAATAAGTCATGATTTCTTGTAATCCCGACGATTAGAACTCCTTCCATAAAACTGCAATCTTTAATTTTTTTATTTAAAAGTTGTGAATTTTCTTTTATTTTATATTCAAGAAGTCTTGTTTTTCCGTTTGCAAAGTTTTGAACATCAAGTGCTTCTGATACAGTTATAAGCCTGAAAATTTCGTGTGTAAGCAATTCTTCAGGCCAAATTACGTAATCGATTAAAAAGTCGCTTTGAAATTCCGAATATTTTGATGGAATTAGTGATTTTTTATATTCTTCTTTTGTTACAAAACAAACGGTTTTTGCCGTACTTATTTTTTTAACCATTAAACAAGCAACAATATTTGCTTCATCTAAATTTGTTGCAGCTATAAAAATGTCGGCATCTTCTATTTCCGCAGTTTTTAAAATATCTATACTCGCAGCATTCCCGTAAATATAGCTGATATCAAGCTTATCGAATTCTTCTGTTCGGTTTTCTTCTTTATCAATGATTGTTATATCATGATCTTCAAAAAATTCTGTAGCCAGCAGGCAACCTAATTCTGTCGCACCATATATTATTATTTTCATAAAATTTCCTTTTAACCTTCAAACTATATACTAAAAACGAATTTTAGTAAATATATTCTACGTTTTATTAATATTCTTGCACCTTTTTAGAAATAAGTCTAAAATAGTAATTATAGTAATAATTTATTAGGGGATAAAAATGCAAAAAACAGAAGTTAAATATCCTTATTTGACAAAAAATGTTGAAATATATGAGGCGGAAAACGGGCATAAAATAGTTTTGGCTCATAAAGAAGGTGATTTAGTCAATATAAGTTCTTGGGTTAAAACAGGTTCTATAAATGAAACTGATGAAAATAACGGAATATCACATTTTTTAGAACATCTTATGTTTAAAGGAACGTCAAAACATAAAGCAGGCGACTTTGACAGAATTCTTGAAAGCAAGGGGGCAATCGTTAATGCTGCGACTTGGAAAGATTATACATTTTATTATGTAACTCTACCAAAAGGCGAAAATAATCAGGATTTTTATGAAGCGATTGAACTTCATGCTGATATGATGCTTGACCCACTTTTGCCTGAAGAAGAATTGGGGGTTCCTTTTGATATTAATGATAAATCAGTTAAAGATAAACGTGAACGACATGTGGTTATTGAAGAAATCAGAATGAGAAAGGACCAACCTTGGACGAAGGTTTATAATGCTTGTAACTATAATATGTATACAAATCACCCCTATAAACGTGATGTAATTGGTACTCCTGAAATTATTTCTTCTATTCCGCAATCTAAAGTGATGGATTATTATAAAACATTTTATTCTCCGCAAAATGTTACGACTATTATTGTAGGTGATTTTGATAATAAAATTGTTTTAGATAAGGTTGTTAAAGAATTTGAGGGAAAATGGAAGTCTCAAAATTCGCCTAAAAAAGAATTGATTTCAGATAATCCGGTAGAAAATACAGTTTATATTGAGGATAAGGCTGAAATAAATTCTGCTTTTGCAATAATTGGCTTTTTAGGTCCTAACGCAAAAGAATTGAAGCAATCCATTATGCTTGAAATTTTGACTATGATTTTAGGTGATGGGGCAAGCTCAAGATTGTTTGTAAATTTGGTTAAAAAACAATCTGAACCTATTTTTAACATGATAAATTCTGAGCATTATCAGTTTAGAGACGGTGATAATTTCTTTGTCCAAGCTAATTTTAGACCCGAAAAGAAAGATTTGGCTATTAAATTAATAAAACAAGAGCTTGAAAAATTGCTTAATGAAAAAGTTACTGAAGAAGAATTATTGAAAGCTAAAAAGAAAATTAAATCAACTTTTGCTTATAATGCAGAAACTGTTTCTGAAATAGGCGATACAATTGGTTATTATATGACGGTTTGCGATGATTTGAAGCTTGTTGAAGATTATTTGAAAGATTTGGAAGAAATTACTTTGGAAGATTTACAAAAAGCAGCTCAAAAATATTTGAATATAAAAAATGCTGTTATCTCCGTTTTGATGCCTGAATAAAAGGTAATAAAAAGAGGCGGTGATGTCAAAGACATCACCGCCTCTTTTTATTTGAAAATTAATATCTGTAATGAGCGAAAGCTTTGTTAGCTTCAGCCATTTTGTGAGTATCTTCACGTTTTTTGCAAGCTGCACCTGAGCCATTAGAAGCATCAATGATTTCATTGGTTAATTTTTCAATGAAAGATTTACCGTTTCTGCTTTTAGCAGCTGAAATAATCCAAGAAGAAGATAATGCCATACCTCTGTCTTGTTTAACTTCAATCGGAACTTGATAAGTAGAACCGCCGATACGTCTAGCTTTAACTTCCAATAGCGGAGTTGTATTTTTAAGAGCTTTTTGGAAAATTTCCATAGGCTTTTCGTTAGTTCTTTCTTCAACTTTACTCATAGTAGAGTAAAAAATTCTTTCAGCAAGAGATTTTTTACCTCTTCTCATAATTCTGTTAATAAATTTAGAAACATCAACACTGCTGTAAATAGGATCAGCAGGCGGAATTCTTTTAGGTGGTTTTGTACGTCTTGACATATTATAATCCTTTTCTATTTTCTGTCTTACCGTTTAAAAACGGGACTAATTTTGTAATACTATTTTTTAGCTTTAGCTTTTTTTGCACCATACTTAGAACGGCTTTGAGTTCTGTTCGCAACGCCGGCAGTATCTAAAGTACCACGAACGATGTGATATCTTACCCCCGGTAAATCTTTAACCCTTCCGCCTCTGATTAAAACAACAGAGTGTTCTTGAAGGTTGTGTCCTATACCAGGAATATATGAAGTAACTTCAAATCCGTTTGTCAATCTAACCCTTGCAACTTTTCTCAATGCTGAGTTTGGTTTTTTAGGCGTAGTTGTGTATACTCTTGTGCATACTCCACGTCTTTGAGGGCAGTTCATCAAAGCAGGTGATTTAGTTTTATCTATTAGTTTTTTGCGTTCCTTACGCACTAACTGATTGATAGTTGGCATAATTTCTCCTTTAATT
>CAYYAL010000060.1:0-6780 GCA_964469445.1 uncultured Muribaculaceae bacterium | reverse complement strand
TTACCTAATTCTACCTGCTGAAAAAATTTTTGCAAGATATATCTTTTAATTTTTACGCAGACATTAGAAAGTAAAATCAAACAGCGTTTTTAAATCAACATCTAAAGCCTTGGCTAGATTTTTCATTGTTTTTATCGTAACATTTGCTTCGCCACGTTCAATTTGCCCGATATAATTGAAATTCATATCTACAATTTCTGCAAGTTTCATTTGAGAAAGTTTTTTATTCTTTCTCAAATATGCAAGTTTTGCTCCGAATTTTTTTTCTAAATTAAAATCTTCACTCATTCTAATAATAATTATAAACTTTGTTCCAGTAGTTTTCTAACAGCTATTAATAAATAAATACCAGTTAATAACTATTAAGTTTTGTGGATTTTTGATTAAAATTTAGCAAAAAGTTTTAAAATAAAGTTTTAACATGTTTATAACACATAACACGAGATTATTTGGAATTGAAAGGAGTTTATTATGTCAGGATTAGAAGTAAATGGGGTTAATGCTGCAAATGCACAATCAACAACAAAATTACAAACAACAGGAGCAACATCACAAGATATTGAAGTTTTTTCTCCTGATATTGAAACAGATATGACAGGACTTACTGTTGAAACTACTTCGGAAGGGGAAGACCCAAACATGGTTCAAACAGGGTACAGCGGATTAAAAATTCAAGAAGATTTATTAAAGAGTATGAGTGAAAAAAATGGTATTGTTACAATATTGTTAACTGATGGCACTAGAATTGAATTTAAAAAAGATGCAAAGCTTCTAGCCGACATTTATGATGGTACAGAGGCTACTATAACAAAAAGCTGGGAGCGTCTAACATTTTGCAATTTGTCAAATGCAAAAATTACAGGAAACACTAATAATACTAGAGGAAAAAACTATAGGATTATTAGTTGTAGCCATTTAAATATTGATACCCAATCAAGTGGTAATGATGTAATTGGCGTACACCGCGGATCCGAGTTTCTCAATATTAAAACAGGTCTAGGAGCAGACAAAGTTGAGTTAGCAAATGCATTGGCAGTTAATGTTGATACAGGAATAGAAGAAGGTGACCAAGTTAGTATTGGCGGCGCTGATGGATCCTATAGTCGCCAAAAACCCGAGGGGCCTGAAGAATATAAAGCTTCTATTAGAACATCTTCTATAGTAGGAGAAGGACAACGCTTAAGAAATTATAGACTAAATCCAGAAGCTAGAATTTCACCAGATGTTACTTTGATAGATGTAGAAAAATAAAGATAATATAAATAAAAAGAGGCGGGTTGTGTTTTTAACACAACCCGCCTCTTTTTAATATCTTACGCTTCATTTTCAGAAGTTTCTTCTTTTTTTATTTTCTTCTTTTTTGTTATTTTAGGTTCTTCCGTATTTTTTTCTTCTGCACTTTCCCCATCTTCAATTTCTTTTTCTTCTGTTTCAAGTGCTTCTTCGATTTCTTCGGAAAATTCTTCGGCTTCTTTTTCTATTTCAGCTTCTTCTTTAGTTTCAGTTTCTTCTTTAGTTTCAGTTTCTTCTTCGCCAACTTTCTCATCGGAATTTTCGTCTTCGGAAGCCTCTTCTTCTTTTGCTTTATCTTCTGCTTCTAAAATTGCATTAATTTCGTCTTCTTCTTTTGCTCTTACGACAGGAATTGAAAGCATTAATGCCATTGATTCGCCTTCGGCTTCAAAATTTAATTCCAAAGCCTCTTTATCCATTTCAAGATATTTTGACAAGACGTCAATCATTTCGCCTCTCATGCGTTCAAGCAAGTAAGGTGTAAGGTTTGTTCTGTCTTGCATAAGAACAAGTTTAAGTCTGTTGCAAGCCACATTTTTTGTATTTTCTTCAGTTTCTTCTTTTGTTTGGAAGAAATTTAAGACTTTTTTATATAATTGTGCAAAAATATCGTTCATTATGCTTGCTCCTTTCTTCCGAAGTTAGCAAAGAATTTCTTAATTTTTGCCAAAATCCCTTTTGGTTCATTTAAATCTAAGAAAGGAACGTCTTCACCCATAATTCTTGAGGCAACGTTCATATAAGCTTTTCCTGCAAGTGATTTATCATCGTTAACAATAGGTTCACCTTTGTTTGTTGAAGTGATAACGCCTGTGTCTTCGGGAATTATTCCGATAAGGTCGCAAGATAAGATATCGACGACATCTTCAACGCTCATCATATCGTTAGATTGGATAAGGTTTGCTCTTACTCTGTTTAACAATAATTTATATCCGTCAATTCCTTCTTTAGCTTCCAAAAGCCCGATTATTCTATCCGCATCACGAACGGCAGACATTTCCGGAGTTGTAACTATAATTGCTTCATTTGCACCTGCAATCGCATTTTGAAATCCTTGTTCAATACCTGCGGGACAATCAACAAGAATAAAATCCTGTTCTTCTTTTAATTCTTCACAAATATTTTTTAATTGTTCTTGGCTTAATGCTGATTTATCTCTTGTTTGTGCTGCTGCAAGCAAGCATAAATTCGGATTTTTCTTGTCTTTAACAAGAGCTTGCTTTAATTTGCAACGTTCTTCCACAACGTCAACAATTGTGTAAACAATTCTATTTTCAAGACCAAGTAAAAGGTCTAAATTTCTTAATCCTATATCGGTGTCAATAAGTACGACTTTTTGACCGGCTTTTGCAAGTGCTGTTCCGATATTTGCACTTGTTGTTGTTTTACCAACTCCGCCCTTTCCCGATGTTATAACGATAACTCGTCCGCTCATTTTTTCTCCTTGTATTTAGTTTATTCGTAAAATTTGAAAACAGAGATTTCTCCGTTTTCGACTTTTGCCTCTTCAGGTGTAAATTCGTTTGTTTTTTGAATGAATGGAATATTAAATGTATCAGGACGTCTTGCGTAATATCCTGAAATTCTCAATTGAATTGCATTTAATTTTAAGGCTCTGATTTTTGCGAAATCATTTCCTCTTGCACCTGCATGTGCAATTCCGCCCAAAACACCCCAAACTGTTATATCACCTTTTGCAATAATTTCACTTCCGGGGTTTACATCACCAATTATGACAACGTTTCCGTCGTAACTCATTGTTTGTCCGGAACGCAATGTTCTTTGTAAATATGCTGTCGGAAGTTTTTTAATTTCATCTTCTTTAACTTCTTTTTCTGTTGCAACATCATTTTCAAAATCGATTAATTCTTCTAATTTGTTTTCAGCAGCAATATCATCATCGCTTTTTTCAATAACTTCTATTTTTGCATCTTCATCTTCATAATCTGATATTTCAATTGGTTCATAAGCTGATGAATGAACTTCAATTTCGTCTTCGCCTATGGTAATGATTGTTTCTGCATCGACCGTTTCGACATCAGGAATTTCAATTTTATTTTCCATTTTCTTAACGACCAAACCCAAATTTAATGCAGAAAGTTCTGTTTGAGAAGAATCGGTGTCTATAAATGCGATTTGAGAAGACAAGCATTCAATTAATGCTTTTATACTTAAAAGTTGAGATTGTGACAATTCAATTTCGCCGAGTTTTAAGCAAATGTCTTTGCCTCTTGCTTCAGGCAAATCTAATATTCTGTTTAATTCACAACTTATTTCAGAAGTATTGGTTAAATTTGATAAATCAACAATAAACCCGTTTTCAATAAATCCCTGTTCCATAACTATCCTTTAAATTTCTTTCTTCAACTAGGATATATTAAATAAACTTCCATTTCAATTTATTGTTTCAAAAAGTTACGTCAATTTTTGTTACAAAAATTAATGCTTTTTTAAGAAAAATAGAACATGCAAAAGCCATGCGGGGAGCATGTTTTCATGATTTGGATTGGCTTCCGCCATGTGATAATCTGGTTTTTAAACTTTTCATGAACCTTTAATCATGCATTATACATGGCTTTGAGGTAAATGTTTCGAAATGTAATAAAGGGCTTTGAAGGCTCTTGAAAATTAAATCTTAAATCATATAATGGAAAAATGACAAGTCTTAACAAGGCTTTTGGGGTAGAGATAAGACCCGAATGTTCTTTTTTAGGAATATTTAGGCATTTATATATTGAGGAGATTATGTTACTAAGAAGTAGAGATATGGGGAGATCAGTTGCAGTAAGAAGATGGACGCCGACTGCTGTTGACTGTTATAAAAGAGGTTGTAATTGTGATGGTTGTTTTTATACCGATTTTTTTAAAGGTACTTCGCAAAAATGTCAGATGAAGGCTTCTGTTTTAGAGCTTGTAAGAGTTTTAGGAACACCTGACGTTGAATTACAACAAGTTTTAATTGATTAATTTTTTGTTAAGAAGGAGCCGTCGGACTTGTCCGACGGCTCCTTAAATTCTAAAATTCAATTTCAAATAACTAGACTTCGATAAATAGTCTTTGACCGACTATATTCGGTTTGTTGTTGTAATATCCCGCAAAATAACCACCTCTTTGCGGATTGTTTTTAGCATAACCCCCAAATGCACTACCACCTTCATTGTAATTAGATACAAACGGATTTGCACCTAAAGAACTTGTTTTCAGTGCTGTTGTTTTAACAACATTTGATGTTTTGGAAGCTCCGGATAGGGCTTTTGATAATAAATTAAGTATTTCCATATTTACAACTCTCACAATCTCTTGATGTATAGTTAATTATTTTTTTCAAATAGTCATGAAGTTGTCGACATTTTTTAATAAAACTTAACAAATATCAATTAGATGATGTAAGGATATATTTTTTCGAGCTTCTTGCCTTCTTTCAATTGTAACAAATTTCGTATATAATAGTTGAATGATTAAACCAAGGAAAGAAATTGAAGATATAAAACCTTATTCAACAAAACTTTTTGATGAAGGTGATTTTTTGCGATTAGACGGAAATGAAAATGATTTCGGTTGTTCGCCGAAAGTTTTGAATGTTTTAAGAAAAAGTAAAATAGAAGATTTAAGTTATTATCCTTGTTACGGCGAAATTTTAAACAAATTAGCGGATTTTCATTCAATAAAACCTGAAAATATAACAGTTACTGCCGGTGCAGATGAGGCTATCAGTGTAATTTTTGCGTGTTTTGGAGTAAATGGCGGAAGTATTTTAACTGTAAAACCGAGTTTTGTTATGCCAAAACTTTACGCACAAATTAACGGAATAAATTACAAAGAAATTCCTTACAAAAAAAAGTGGGAATTTCCTATTGAAGATTTTTTAAATAATATTGATGACGAGATTCGCTTAATTCATCTTACAACGCCGAATTCTCCGACAGGCGAAGTTATTTCTAAAGAAGATATTCAAAAAATTCTTGACAAGGCTAAGGATAAAGTCATTTTGATTGATGAAACTTATATGAATTATGCGGATTGTACAAATCTTGAATTTTTGCGTGAAAATGTTTTTATTGTTCGCTCTTTTTCAAAAGATTTTGCACTTGCTGGTTTAAGGCTTGGTTACATAATTTCTGCGGAAGAAAATATTCAGAATTTACGGAAATATTTATCGCCTTATAATGTTTCAAAATTGACTGTTAAAGCAGGTGTTGAGGCAATTTCTGATTTCAAATATTTTAAAAAAATTAAAAAAGAATTGGAAATTTCAAAAGAGGTTTTAAAAAAAGGTTTGGAAAACCTTGGGGCGATTGTTTATCCGAGTAAGACAAATTTTTTATGTGTTGATTTCGGGGAAAAAGCCGAATTTGTTTATAAAAAATTAATTGATAATAAGATTAAAGTTAAATTTTTCAAAGAGGAAGGGCTTTTAAAAAACACTTTTAGAATAACCGTTCCGACTTTAAAAAATACGAAAAGATTTTTAAAAGCCCTTAAAATAAAACCAATTGTGGTTTTTGATATGGACGGGGTTTTGATTAATACGATGAATTCATATCGAGTTGCAGTCAAAAAAACATTTGAACATTTTTGCGAGAAAACAATTTCTTTCAAGGAAATTCAGGCTGCAAAAAATCTCGGCGGATTAAATAATGATTGGGATTTGACCGAATATTTATTAAAACAAGAGGGCAAATTTATTGAAAAACAAGAAATTATAAATATTTTTCAATCCATGTATTTTGATGGAAAAAAAGGGCTTATTGATGAAGAATTGGCACTTGTTGACGAAAAATTTTTAAAGAAGCTTTCAAAAAAATATAATTTAGGAATTTTTACAGGCAGACCAAAGGAGGAAGCTTTTTATACATTAGAAAAAAATGGATTTACGACGTATTTTGATGTTGTAATTACGATGGACGATTTGCCTTTGGATAGACAAAAGCCGGATACATTGGGGCTTGAACTTATAAAAGAAAGAGTTTTAACCGATAAGATTTATTATTTAGGCGATACACAAGATGATATGAAATGTGCGAAAAACTTTGGTGCCTTTGGAATTGGAGTTCTTCCGCCTCAAGATAAATCGCAGGAATTAAAGCAGGCTTTTAAATCCGAAAAAGCTATGTTAATATTAAATGAAACAAAGGATTTATTGAGGAAATTGAAATGAGAAAATCTGTTAAAGTAAGAAAAACTTCTGAAACCGAAGTAAGAGTGGAACTTAATATTGACGGAAGCGGAAAACGAGAAATTGAAACGCCGATAAAATTTTTTACACACATGTTGGAACAATTTTCGGCACACGGCGATTTTGACTTAAAACTTTCTGTAAAATCTCATGACAGCGACAATCACCATATTGTAGAAGATGTTGCGATAACTTTGGGCGAAGCTTTTAAAGAAGCTTTGGGTGAAAAAAGGGGTATTGCTCGCTACGGAAATTTTATTTTGCCTATGGACGAAGCTTTGGCGTTATCGGTTGTTGACCTTTCAGGAAG
>CAYYAL010000059.1:0-7220 GCA_964469445.1 uncultured Muribaculaceae bacterium | reverse complement strand
CCGCCATTACAAGCCATAACTTCAACAAGATTTCCTTTATCGCACATGCCTTCTTTTGCCCAATGTTTAAGCTCTTGGATAATTTCTTTATTAATTCCGCTTATTATATGTGGTTTTACGACGTCAATTTCTCCGTTAAGAGCCACTTCAACTGCATCTGCAACTCCGCCTGTTAGGGCAAATCCTCGTCCTTGAGCAGAAGCTTCACTTTCAAAAGGTGTTTCTTCGCATTCTGAGACTTCAATTTTCATTCCGACAAACAAAGCTCCCAATTCTTCAAAGCTTAAGATATAGTCTATATTAGGATTTTCCGCAACTTCTTTTCTTTTTGCAACGCATGGCGATATAAAAACTGTTATATATTCTGAATTTTCTTGTTTTGCAAGTTCTGCACTATAATAAAGCGGCGTTTGTGAACTTGAAACAAACGGTTTTATTTCAGGAAGATGTTTTTGTACAAGTTGAATATATCCTGCACAACAAGATGTTGTCATAAATTCATCACCGCGTTCCATTCTTTCGATAAAATCTTCTTTTTCGTGTCTGGTTGTAATATCAGCTCCTTGAGCTACTTCAAATACTTTGTAAAATCCGATTTTTTTAATAGCTGTATGTAATTGTTCAGCAGAACATGGATATTGTCCGACAAGTGCAGGTGCAAACATTGCAACAACTTTTTTGCCTTCTTTAATGTGTTTTAAAATATCTATAACTTGGCTTTTTTCATGAATTGCTCCGAACGGACAAGCTCCAACACATTTCCCACAGGTTATACATTTGTCAAAATCAATTTTAGCATTTCCGCTTTCATTTTTTTCAACAGCTTTAACCGGACAAGCATTTTCGCAAGGAACAATTATTTTAGCTATTGCTTGATAAGGGCAAACACTTACACATTTCCCGCAATTTTTACATTTTGCACTATTAATAAAAGCTCTTCCGTCTTTAATTTCTATTGCATTGAAAGCACATGTATCAAGGCAAGGTCTTGCAACACAACCTTGGCAAAGGTCTGTTACATAAATCCTACTAGGTACGCAACCTTGACAGGCTGCATCAAGCACTGTTAAAACATTTTTTTCAGGTTTTTCTCTTCCAAGGGCTTCTTTTGCATAATTAGATAGAGGTTTTTCATCTTGAGCTTCTTCAATTGAGCAACCTAAAGTCGCAATAGCTCTGTTTTTTAAAACGGCTCTTTCTTTATAAATGCAACATCTAAATGGAACTTCTGCTCCTTTTGGTCGCATTTGATAAGGGATAAGACGTACATTTTCTTCAAAATTATCAGTTTCAAGGAAGGCTCTAATAAGTCTTACAAGAATTTCTCTTTTTAGATGTTCAGTTTGATTTTGATTATTTGTTTTTGCCATTAAAAAAATCCTTTAATGTCTTATTTTAAATTGATTGAAAAAATTTGTAATCAGTTACTTAGGGAAGTTTATCCGATGTCCCATTTTCCGCAAGTTCCGCCCCAACGAGCAATAATATTACCTTTTATATCTTTAATTTTTTCAACTTTTTGGTGTTCTTCGCCACCTTCGACAATTGTTATAACTTCGCAATTGTTTGAACAGCCGTTGCAATCGCAGGTTATGGCGTTGAAATGCATATCACCGACTTCAAATCCTTTAAATTTAGTTTCAACATTTGTATATTGATGGTTTTCCATTGCAAGAAGTGCAGCTCCGATTGCACCCATTGTTTGGTGATTTTCAGGGACGGTAACTTTATGTCCCAAAGCTTCTTCAAAAGCTTTAACCATACCTTTATTTGTTGCAACTCCGCCTTGAAAACTAAATACAGGCAATAATTCTTTTCCCAATGCCAAATTACTTAAATAATTTCTTACCAAAGCTTGGCAAAGGCCGTATAATAAGTCTTCAACAGGATATCCGAGTTGTTGTTTATGTATAAGGTCGCTTTCTGCAAAAACTCCGCAACGACCTGCAATTCTAGCAGGATTTGTTGATTTTAAAGCTGTTTCTCCGAATATTTCAATAGGAACATTTAATCTGTTTGCTTGTTGGTCCAAGAAACTTCCTGTTCCGGCTGCACAAACCGTATTCATTGCAAAATCTGTTACAATTCCATCTCTTAATATAATAATTTTACTGTCTTGACCGCCGATTTCGAGTATTGTTTGAACTCCGGGAACGTTTATACTTGCAGCTACTGCGTGAGCTGTAATTTCATTTTTAATGACATCTGCTCCGACCAATGCCCCTGCCAAGTTTCTTCCGCTACCTGTTGTCCCAACTCCAAGAACTTCATAATTCGTTTTGGCTTGATTTATTATTTCTTTTAAACCTTGTTGTACGGCAATAACAGGTTTCCCTGCTGTTCTAAGCATGCAGCTGTCTATGTAATTCCCTTTTTCATCTATAAGTGCAATTTTTGTTGTTACTGAACCAACGTCTATTCCTAAGTATACTATCATTTTTTTGTCTTTCTTTACAATATGTTCTTTAAGTATTGTATCACAAAGATTAATGCACCTTTATTTTCTTCAAATATATTTTCGCAATCTTTACAAGATTTTTCGTAAAATTCATTGTCAGATAAAAGTTTTTTCATATATTTTTCAAGTTCTTCTTGTGTTTTTACAATTTTGGAAGCCTTTGAATTTGTTAAAAGTGCATATATATCTTTAAAATTATGTGTGCTTGGACCTGAAATTGTAGGTTTATTATAAATAGTTGCCTCTAATGGGTTATGCCCGCCTGTTTTGTTAAAGCTTCCGCCGACAAACGCAAAATGGCATAAGCCGTAAGCTTTTGACAATTCTCCCATTGTGTCAAGTAAAATTATATCATTATTGTTGAAATCATCATTTAACGAGCGTTTCCCCCATTTCCATTCTTTAATTTTTTCTAAGTGTCTTGGTGCAAGAAGAAGTTTTATATCAGAAAATTCTTTTTTAAGATTTAAAAAAGTTTCAATAAGAATTTCATCTTCACCTGAGTGTGTGCTTCCTGCTATTATCAATCTTTTGTTTTCAAGTCCTTCAAATTTTATATCGACAGCTTTTTTTTCTATATCAAATTTTAAATTACCCATAATTTTTGTTGTTGTAAAATTCGCTCCGATTGAGATAAGTTTTTCATTATCTTGTTTGGATTGAGTTAGAATTCCGAAGTATTTTTGCAAAACAGGTTTAAAAATCCATGATAATTTTTTGTAACTTTTATAAGTTCTATCCGAAATTCTACCGTTTACAATTATTTGCGGGATACTTTTTTTATTTAAAATATGTGCAAAATTTGGCCATAATTCAGTTTCTGCAACGATTACAACGGCAGGATTTATAAGATTTATTGCTTTATTTATGCAAAACGGAATATCGAAGGGTTGGTAAGTTATTAAATCGCAAGTGTCAGAAAGCTTTTTAAGAGCTATTTCTTGACCTGTTTTTGTTCCCGTTGTTAAAACAATTTTATATTGAGGAAAATCTGTTTTTGTTCGTTTTATTAAATTTTCTAATGCAATGACTTCTCCGACAGAAATTCCATAAAACCAAATTGATTTAGAATTCAGCGATGGCTTGTTATGAAATCCGAACTTACATTTACCACCGTCTTTTAAGCGAGGTTTAATAAAACTTATTACGTAAAAAACAGGTAATAAAATTATAAATAAAAGAGTTGAAATAATTCCATAAATATAAAACATAATAAAATTATACTAAAAAAATTTTTTTTGTAATATAATTTTAAAATAGAGGTTTTGAGGGGGAAATTTGTATGCAAGATAAAACTTTTTTAATGATACCGGGACCTACGCCTGTTCCGGAAAGCGTATTGTTGGCTATGGCAAAACATCCGATAGGACACAGAACGGCTGAGTTTTCAGAAATTTTAAAAGAAGTTTATTCTGATTTAAAATGGTTGTTTCAGACAAAAAATGATGTTTTTGTTTTTGCCGCATCAGGTACAGGCGGAATGGAAGCTGCTTTATCAAATTTAGTAAATAAAGGTGATAAGGTTTTGTCTTTGGTTATCGGAAATTTCGGTGCAAGATGGGCAAAAATTGCTCAATCTAGAGGGGCTGTTGTTGATAAATTGGAAGTTGATTTGGGGGACGTTATCACTGTCGAAATGCTTGAAAAAAAATTGGCGGAAGATGTTAACAAAGAAATCAAAATTGTTACTTTAACGCATAGTGAAACTTCGACAGGGGCTAAAAATGATATAAAATCTTTATGTGCGTTAATAAAAAAACATGGTGCAATTTCTGTTGTCGACGGTGTAACCAGTATTGGGGCAATGAACGTTAAAATGGACGAATGGAATATTGATGTTTTGGTATCAGGTTCACAAAAAGGGTTTATGATTCCACCGGGATTAGCATTTTTATCTGCAAGTGAAGATGCGTTTGAAGTTTATAAAAAATGTGAAAATCCGAGTTTCTATTTTGATTGGGAAGCTCATAGAAAGGCTGTTGCTGATAGTACAACACCTTATACACCTGCTGTAAATCTTATTTTTGCACTTAATGAAGCTTTAAAAATTATGAAAAAAGAAGGTTTGGAAAATATTTACGCTCGTCATAAAAAAATAGCATTAACTCTTAGAAATGCAATTAGGGCAATGGGTTTGGAATTGTTTGTAAAAGATGATGAAAATGCTAGTTTTGCGATAACTTCTATTTTACCGCCAAGAGGTGTTACGGTTCCTGATATCAGAAAAACGTTTAAAAATGATTTTGATATTATTGTCGCAAACGGTCAAAACGCACTTAAAGACAAAATATTCAGAATGGGAACTTTAGGCTTTGTTTCGCAAAGAGATTTGCTTATGGCAGTAAGTTCACTCGAAGCAGTTTTGGTTAAGCTCGGATATTCTTATGAAATCGGTGCCGGAATTAAAGTTGTTTTAGAAAGTTTTAGATAAAAAAGAGAAAGGAATTTTATTATGAAAAATAATGTTAAATTTTTAGCGGTGGCTTTAACTGCTTTTGGTTTTGGCTTGGCTTTAAATTCAACTGCACTATCAAGTGGCTCTTATAATATTGCAATTATTGATTTGCCGAAAGTCGTTGAAAGTTCTAAACAGGTCAATACTTTTAGAGCGGAACAGAAGAGAAAATTAGATGATTTGGGAGCTTTTGTAAATAAAGCAAGAGCTGATATTGATGCTCAGAAAAATCCTAATAATAAAAAACAATTGGAAGAAAAATATAATAAAGAATTAGTCAGCAAAAAAGTTGCAATTGAAAAAGAAAATATCAAAAAATTGAAAGATATTGATAAATCAATTAAATCTACAATTCAAGCAAAAGCTAAGGCTAATAATTATGATTTAGTGATTTCAAGCAGTGTTGTTTTGTACGGCGGAAAAGATATTACTAATGAGGTTATAAAATCAGTAAAATAAAATATTGTAAAGGTGCCTTTTTAAAAGCATCTTTATTTATTAAAAAGGGTTACTAAGTTGACCTTTGTGTAGTTTAATTATAAAATTTCATAGTGGAGTGTGGAGCAAAAAATGAGATATCAAAAAAGCAATGTATTACAGTTATTAGAAGATAAGACAGGACTTTACGGCGAACGTATTGCCCTTGGAATAAAATCTTCTTTGGGGTGGAAAGAATTTACGTATAAGGGAGTTGGCTTGTTGTCAAGAAAGTTAGCTTGCTATCTTATAAACGATTTACAAGTTAAAAAAGGTGAAAAACTCGCTATTCTCTCTGAATCCAAACCAGAATACGGTGCTTGTGTTTTTGCATCAGTTCTTGCAGGCATGACGACAGTCCCGCTTGATATAAAACTTACCAAGTTTGAATTGAAATCTATTTTAGGGGATTGCCAACCGACTGTGTTACTTACTTCTCAATCTTATATCGAAAAGGCTTTGGAATTGCAGAAAGAAGTGAAATCAATAAAACACGTTATGCTTATTGATGAGCCGACTTATAATTTGTCGCTTCCTTGTCTTTATACTTTGCCGAATGTTTATGAAACAAAGTGGAGACACAGAAGTTCAAAATCAACGGCTTTTATAATTTATACTTCAGGTACAACCGGCAGCCCTAAAGGGGTTGAAATAACATTTAGAAATATGCTTGCACAACTCGACGATTTGAGTAAACTTATTCATGAATTTTTCGGTAATGAAGAAAATCCCACAGTGTTATCTATCTTGCCTATGAATCATTTATTTGAATTAACTGTTGGATTTTCAACTTTTCTTTATATAGGAATGACTGTTTATTATACACAAAGTTTGAAACCTAAAGATATTTTGAGTATTATGCGAGAAAAAAGAGTTAATTTTATGATTGTTGTTCCTGCCTTTTTAAAATTATTGAAAGCAGGGATTGAAGCTGAACTTAAAAATGCACCTAAAACAGTGAAAACAGCCTTTGCCGTTATGTATAAGATTGCAAAATATATTCCGAGTTATGGAATTAGAAAACTTATGTTTAAGAAAATTCATGATAAATTCGGTGGAAATTTTTCCGGTTGTATTTCGGGCGGAGCCCCATTGGATACAGAAGTCGGAGATTTCTTTGAAAGAATTGGTATAAAGGTTTATCAAGGTTATGGCTTGTCAGAAACAAGTCCTGTTGTATCTGTTAATTTTGACAAAAGAAATATTATGGAATCTGTCGGAAAACCTTTGGATAGTTTTGAAGCCAAAATAGATGCTGTAACTCAAGAAATTTTGCTTAAAGGACCTGCTGTTATGAAAGGTTATTATAATCAACCTGAAATGACGGCTGAAGTTTTGCAAGAAGACGGTTGGCTTCATACTGGGGATATGGGTAAAATTGATAAGGATGGACATATTTTTATTACCGGAAGAATTAAAAACATGATTGTATTATCAGGTGGAAAAAAGGTTTTTCCTGAAGAAGTTGAAAAAGTACTTGAAAAATCACCGAATTTTAAAGAAGTTTGTGTTCTTGGGCTGGCTCGTTCAGGCGGGGCTAAAGATGGAACGGAAGATATTATTACAGTTGTTGTTCCTAAAGATGAAATTGTAAAAAAGGTCACAGATGATTCTGAATTGAATAGAATTGTTAGAGAAGAAGTTAAGTTCCTTTCTAATCAATTGGCTTCTTACAAACGTCCTGTTAATATAATCGTTTCAAAAGAACCTTTACCAAAAACGACAACGTTAAAGGTTAAAAGAAAAGAAGTTTCTGCAATGATTAAATCATTGTAAAATTAGAATTTTTAAGAGGCGACGACAGTTTTGAAAAAACTGTCGTCGCCTCTT
>CAYYAL010000058.1:0-7254 GCA_964469445.1 uncultured Muribaculaceae bacterium | reverse complement strand
AAAATTGCTTACCGAGGTTTACACGAAATATAAATAGATAATTATTGTGTAAAATTTTGCGGTTAAGATGCAAAATTTTTTTGTATCTGACACAAAAGGTCGATTGGGGTTTGAAAGAACCCGACTAATACAACTTTCAATATAAAGGAGATAACATGTCTACTAAAGCTTTTAAATCAAACAAAATTGAAATGATTAAAGAAAAAGTACAAAAAGCAAAAGTGGCTATCGTAACTGAATACAGAGGATTATCAGTTGAAGAAATTACAAATCTAAGACGTGATTTGCAAAAAAACGGCGGTGATTATACTGTAACTAAAAATACTTTAGCTAAAATTGCTATTAAAGATAGCAGTCTTGAATGTCTTGAAGAAACATTTAAAGGCCCTATTGCTCTCGCTTTTGGCTTCGAAGATGAAGTAAGCCCTGCAAAAATCTTGGCTAAGTTTATCAAAGAAACTAAAAAAGGCGAAATTATCGCTGCGGCTTTGGATGGTAAATTGCTATCCGCAAGCGAAGCAAAAGCTCTTGCTACAATTCCTTCAAGAGAAGAAATTTATGCAAAAATGCTTGGCTGTATCAACTCTCCTGCGTCTGGTATTGCAAATTCTGTTAATGCTATCGCATCACAGCTTGTAAGAACTATGGCAGCAGTCAGAGATACAAAAACAGCTTAGTTTACAATTTACAAATTAAACTTAAGACGTATTAAAAAAATAAAGGAGAAAATATTATGTCAGTAACATCAATTTTAGAATCAATTGAAAAATTAACACTTTTAGAAGCTTCTGAATTAGTTAAAGCTATGGAAGAAAAATTCGGAGTTTCAGCAGCAGCTCCTGTCGCAGTTGCAGCAGCTCCTGTCGCAGCAGCAGGTGAAGCAGCTGATGCCGGTTCTTCTGAAGTAACTCTTGTTTTGGCTAGTGCAGGTGCTAACAAAATCGCTGTTCTTAAAGAAGTTAGAACTATCACAGGTTTAGGCTTGAAGGAAGCTAAAGACCTTGTTGATGCAGCTCCAAAAGCTATCAAAGAAAACATTAAAAAAGAAGAAGCTGAAGCTCTTAAAAAACAGCTTGAAGAAGCTGGTGCTACAGTTGAAATCAAATAGTGATTTTTTAAAAGTTACTAAAAGGGGCGAAGTCTTTGACTTCGCCCCTTTTTTATTATTTGGATAAAATATTTGATAAATAAATTAAGGTGGAGCAGAATGAATATTCATTCTGCTCCACCTTAATTTATAAGTCAGTTTAACGTTAGTCAAAAACGTAGCTGATAATAGAAGCTTCTCTTGCTCTTTTAATTGCAGTAACTAACATTCTTTGGTGTTTTGCACAGTTTCCTGTAACACGTCTTGGAATAATTTTTCCTGCTTCTGTCAAGTATCTTCTTAACTTTGATGCATCTTTATAATCGATTTCTTCGATTTTATCTGCACAAAAGCTACAGTTTTTACGTTTCTTTTTGTCATCTAAATTCATTTTTGCCATTTTGTTCTTGCCTTTCTAGCCTTTTTATTTTTACTTTTTTATTTTTTGAAATTTTAAAACGGAATTTCGTCTTCTCCGATTAATTCATCAGAAAAATCTTCTTGAGCGAATTTTACAATTTCTTCGTTATTTGTTGAATTTTCACTTATATTAGTGGAAGTTGCACCCATTTTTTCAATAGAATTCGCATCTATTTCATAAACTCTTTTTTCGCTTCCATCGTCATTTTTAACCAAAGCTATTTGTAATCGACCTTCGACTAAGACCTTATCTCCTTTTGATAAAGAAGAAACAATTCCATCGAGGTAATTTTTTACGGAAATAACTCTGACTAAAATTTCGTCTTTTTCACCTATATTTAAAACGAAGGCTGAAACGGCGACATTGTTTGATGTAAAGCGTTTTTCAGGAGCTCTGAAAACAATTCCGGTTACGACTGATTTTGCTAATGTCATAAATTTTCCTCTTATTTTTTAGCAACTGCTTTTTCTGCAGTTTCAATAAACATAAATCTTAGAATATTTTCATTCAATTTTAATTGTTTTTTAAATTCAGCGATTTTATCAGCTGCAATTGTTAAAACTTGATTAACAAAAAATCCGTCTCTGAATTTTTGAACATCATAAGCAAGCTTTTTACGTCCTATTTTGTCTGTATCTATAACACTGCCTGTAAAACCTGCGATTAATTCTTCAACTTTTGCAATCGCTTTATCAATTTCTTCCGCATCTAAATTCGGTTTAAATATTGTTAATAATTCATATTTTTTCATAATTTCTCCTTTATATATTCGTTCGTATTTTAAATTTTATCATAAACAAATAATTTACAATACAAACTCAGCATAAAAAGAATAATTTGCATCGCCTGTCATAAAAATATTTTCATCAGGATTTTTCAAAGAGCCTTGCCATTCAATGGTTAGCGACCCGCCAAGCAAATTTACTTTAAGTTTATTTTCTGTTAAGTTATTTAAAATACAAGCAACAGTGGACGCACATGCACCGGTTCCGCAAGCAAGTGTTACCCCGCAACCTCTCTCCCATACACGAAAATCAATTTCATTTTTTGATTTTATTTTTATAAATTCGACATTCGTTTTTTCAGGGAAGAATTTGTGAGTTTCTATTTTTTTACCGTAATTTTCTACCAATTCGTCAAGATTTTCGTCAGTAATAATTACACAATGAGGATTTCCCATTGAAATCGGATTTATTTTAAAAGTCTTATTTTCAACATTTAACAAAAAGCTTTCAAATTTTTGAGGGTTTGTTTGTTTTTGATTTGGGTTAAATGGAATTTTTTCCCAATTAAGAATTGGTTTTCCCATATTAACGCGAACTTTACCGTCTTCTTGAATTTCAGGTTCTATAATCCCTGCAAGTGTTTCTACCGTAAATTTTTTCTTATCAATAAATTTTTTATCAAAAACGTATTTTGCAAAACATCTCATGCCGTTTCCGCACATTTGAGCAGTTGTGCCATCAGAGTTGTAGAAAAACCAAGAGATATCAGCATTATCTGTCTTGCAAGCCGGAATAATCATTCCATCTGCTCCAACTCCGAAATTTCTATCACAAACCTTTTTTGCTAATTCGGACATTTCCAGCCCGCTTTTTGAAAATTCCTCATAATCTATGATTACAAAATCGTTTCCCAAGCCCTGCATCTTTGTTATTTTTATTGTGTTCATTTTTTTAAATTCCTTTTTGTTAATAATTATACTATAAAATTTTTATTTTAGTTTCCCTAAAGAGGCGGAGCCGAAGGCTCCGCCTCTTTAGGGAAACTATATCTCATCAGGCAATAGATTACTTCCCCATTTTTTTTTAATATCCTTGGTCTTTTTTACTCTTCGATATTTTCTTCGGTTATTTCTTCGTCTTGAATATTATCTAATGATTTCAAGTAATCATCAATGGAGTTAGCAGCTCTTTTACCTGCAGCGATTGCTTCAGTAAGAGTTGAAGCTGCAATCGGAGCAACATCGCCCGCTGCATAAATTCCTTGAATATTTGTTTCTTGAGAATCATCTTTTATTTTTGTATGACCTTTTGAAGTATTTTCGACATGAATTCCTGCTGTATTAAGAGCGTTTTGAATTCTGTTATTAGGAATGGCGCCGAGAGCCTCAATTACAGCATCAGCTTCAATTATTTCAAATTCGCCTGTACCAAGAGGTTTACCGCTTTCTTCATCTAAAACCATTTTTTCAAATTTCACACCTGTAACGTAATCAGTTCCGAGAATTTCAGTAGGTTTAAGTAAGTATTTGAAATCAACCCCCTCTTCCTTAGTATCTTCAATTTCTTCAAGTTTTGCTTTCATGGCGTTTTCAGGGCCTCTGTAAATAACAGTTGCATCACAATTTAATCTGCGAGCAGTTCTGGCTGCATCCATGGCAACATTTCCTGCACCTATTACAATAACTCTCGGTCCGATATCAACTTCGCCCATAGCTTTTACAACTCTAACTTCCTTTAAAAAATCATTTGCACTGTAAACGCCCGTGAGGTTTTCACCGGGAATAGATAATTTTCTCGGAATTCCTGCACCTGAAGCGATTAATATTGCATCAAAGTTTTCATTTTTTAATTGTTCACCTTTGATATCTCTTCCTACGACTTGATTAAGGCGGAATTCAATACCCATATCATCAGTCGCTTTCATTGATTTATCTAAAATTTGTGAAGGAAGTCTGAAACTCGGAATTCCATAGCTTAAAATTCCGCCTCGTTCTGGTTTTGCGTCAAAAACAATTACATTATGTCCCTTTTTTCTTAATTCTTTAGCCGCAGCAAGTCCTGCCGGTCCCGAACCGATTATTCCGACTTTTTTACCGGTTTCAGGTGCAACAGCTGTCGGAAATGCTGTATTATCTCCGACAAATCTTTCAATTCCTCCGATATCAATAGGATCTTGCTTTTTGGTCGGGTCTTCTTTTGATTTCAATTTTCCTCTTGTACAAGCATCTTCACATGTATGGAAGCATATTCTTCCGCAAATTGAAGGCAGTGGTTGATTTTCTCGTAATATTTTTCCTGCTTTTTCAATATTATTTTCTGCAACAGATTTAATAAATAAAGGTATTGGATTATGAATTGGGCAAGCTTGAACGCAAGGTGGATTTTTGCATTTCAAACATCTTTCAGCCTCTTCTTGAACTTCTTGCAAGGAAATATTTGCCTCTATTGTGTTGAAATTTGTTGGATTTTTTTCAGGTTTTGGTTTTTTAAATCTTGCACCAAAGGAATATTTATTTATTGAATTAATTGCTGAATTTATATTTATAATCATGTTTTACCTATATTTTTACTGTACTTTATATTTTAAAAAATGTAAAAAAATAATTTGTTATATAAAATTTATTTTTTGAAATTGCATTTTTTTATTTTAATTGCTGAATTTATATTTATAATCATGTTTTACCTATATTTTCACTGTGCTTTATATTTTAAAAAATGTAAAAAAATAATTTGTTATATAAAATTTATTTTTTGAAATTGCATTTTTTTTTATTTCGGTTATATTATTTTGAGATGATTAAAAAGCATATTTTTATGTTTGCTTAATTGAGAATATTATGGAATAAACATGAAAGAAGCCTCCGGTTCGATAAATAGTATAATAAAGGCAATGGGATTAGTTTTTGGAGATATTGGAACAAGTCCGATTTATACTTTTACAGTAATATTTTTAACTCTTGATACGACTGTTCAAAATATTAAAAGTGTTTTATCTTTAATTCTTTGGACATTACTATTAGTTGTGAGTGTTCAATATGCTTGGTTTGCAATGAGTTTGTCAAAAAGAGGAGAGGGAGGAACAATTGTTTTAAATGAGATTTTAAAAAAATTGTTGAAATCATCAAGAGAAATTATATTTTTTTCTTTTCTTACGTATTTGGGGATTTCTTTGTTAATTGGAGATAGTGTTATAACTCCCGCGATAAGTATTCTTTCTGCAGTAGAAGGATTATCATTGGTAAAAAGTTTTTCCCATATTTCGCAAAGTATAATAATTTTAATAACATTGGGAATAACAATCTTTTTATTTTCTATTCAAAAAAAGGGAACAGAAAAAATTACAAATATTTTCGGACCCATAATGTTTGTATGGTTTATATTTCTTGGGGTGAGCGGGATTTGGCAAATAGTAGGACATTTTGAAGTTTTATCTGCATTTAATCCTTTGTACGCCTTAAACTTTTTATTTCATAATGGAATTTGTGGATTTTTTATTTTATCAGAAGTAATACTTTGTGCAACAGGAGCTGAAGCTTTATACGCTGATATGGGGCATTTGGGACGAAAACCCATTGTTTATGCATGGATATTTGTTTGTGTAATGTTGATTGCTAATTATTTAGGACAGGGTGTATTTCTAATAAATAACCCACAAACAAAAAATATTTTATTTTCTATGATTTTAAGTCAAACAAAATTATTTTATTTTCCGTTTTTATTTGTAAGTATTTTAGCTACTATAATAGCATCTCAGGCTATGATAAGCGGTTTATTTTCAATAGTTTATCAGGGAATAAATTCAAGAATATTCCCATTGTTAAAGGTAGATAATACCTCTGAAAGAATAGAATCCCAAATTTATATCGGAGCTGTAAATTGGTTTTTATTATTTTTTGTAATTGTTATGATTTTATTTTTTAAAAAATCAGAGAATTTAGCGGCTGCGTACGGATTTGCTGTTGCCGGAACTATGACAATTACCGGTATTTTTATAAGTACAATTTTTTATATAAAAAAAATGTACCTGAAGTTTAGTATTGGGGTTATACTAACGATAATTGATATTTGTTTTTTCCTTGCAACATGTATAAAAATTCCTCACGGGGCTTATTGGTCAATTATTATATCTTCAATTCCTTTAGCTATAATTATTTTATATGTATATGGTAATAAAAAGCTTTATAATTCAATGGCAACATTAAAAAAAGATGTCTTTTTGAGTAAATATAATAAAATATATCCAAATGTTCGAAAAATAAAAGGTTGTGCTATATACTTTGCAAGGGGATTGGACAATGTCCCTCAGTATATTATCCAAACAATGTTTGTTGATTTAATTTTTTATGAAGATAATATTTTTGTTCAAATAATAAAAAAGAGTGAACCATTTGGAATAGAATATAGACTTGTTGAGGTTTCTCAAGGATTGAGAGTTTTGAATATCAATATCGGATATATGCAAAAATTTAAAATAGAAGATATATTAAAAGATTTAAAAATTAAAGAAAAAGTTATTTTTTATGGTGTTGAAGATATGCAAACCAATAATATTTTTTGGAAAATATTCAGAATAATGAAAAAAATAACGCCGTCATTTGTAGATTATTATCATTTGCCGGCACATAAAGTCAGAGGTATAATCACTAAGATAGTTGTGAAATAATTGTTTTGAAGGGAAATGTATTTTACTAAAAAAGAGCCTTAGTATTAAGGCTCTTTAAATTAGGAAGAGGTGGGATTCGAACCCACGGTACGCTATGAACGTACGACAGTTTTCAAGACTGCTCCGATAAACCGCTCTGGCACTCTTCCATTATTCGCAGCCCGAGCGGATTTTTTGCAGAGGGCGGAGGTCTTTTTTTTGAGAAAACGGAGTTTTTGAAAATAAAAACCGTAGACCCGTTTAACGCAAAAAATTCAAGACACGACTTCAACGAAGAAATCTTCGAACTTATATTGAAATCCGAGTGAGGATACAATACATTACAAATCTAATATTCAATTATCATTTTTCGATAGTG
>CAYYAL010000057.1:2395-7303 GCA_964469445.1 uncultured Muribaculaceae bacterium | reverse complement strand
CCTCAGCTCGCAATCGCTACCGCACCCAGAAATCTGCCCTCGCTATCGGTTTATCCAAGTTATCTTTCTCAAATACCTGCATAAAATAATATCCCGCCGTATGTATTACTATATAATCCGTATAATAATATACCTGATCTTTCATAACCCTTACATCTTTTGAATAAAATATCTTATATCCCCAAAATTCCGTCTTCGTATCCTTTTTTATTATCTGTATCCTTAAATACGGGCTTCTTATTTTCCTCGGAATCATTGCTACATAATAAATATTTTCCCCTTGCTCAAAATATCTGCAATTATTCAAAATATTATCCTTACTTATCGGATATTTATTGAATAAAATTACAGATTTTTCCCCACAAGACGTAAGAAACAAGCTTATGCCCAAAATTAATAAGCAAAATATTAATTTATTTATTCTCATAACTTATTTTTTTAAGCTCTTAATCTTTTCTTCTATCATTTTTTTATTATCAACTTTCGGCTCTAATTCCAAATAAGTCTGATAATTTTCTAATGCCTTTGAATTATTTCCTTCGGCTTCATAAGCCAATGCTAAAGCATAATATGCATAAGAATACTTTTTATCAATTGAAATTACTTTCTCAAAAGACTTTTTCGCTTCAACAATATTCTTAGATTCTGCTTGAATTAATCCTAAATTAAACCATGCATCGGCATAAGAAGGATTTGCTAATATTGCCCGTCTGTAATAAGATATCGCCTTATTATTATCTTTTAAAATTCTGTAAATATTACCTAATTTCAAACATGTTACATCATCATCTTTTTTTATATCTAAAGCCTTGTTATAAGCTTGTATTGCATCATTATATTTTTTACTGTTATAAGCATTATCCCCGACTTTTACTGCTAAAATATAATCTTCCGCTGTAGCTGATTTAATTTCTGTACTTGCGGAATTTATCAACTCAAGAGGAACTTTTTCATTTTCTTTAATACTTTTTTCCTCTGCTTTTTTATCAATTTTTACAGCATCAGATGGTTTATTTTCTAAAACTTCACTCTTTGCAGTTTCTTCAACAGCTTTTTTATCAAAATCCTGAACCGAAATTGATTTTAATTCTCCAATATCTTGTGCCTTTTCACCTGAATTAGCAGGAACCACAACCGCAGTTTTTGCCGTAAAATTCTTATATGCCGTTTTAAACTCTTGATTATTATTGTCCATTTCAATGGCTTTTTCATAATTTTCCTGTGCGACTTCATTCTTTTTCAAATTTTCATAAGCCCTTGCCAGCCCAAAATACGCATAAGGTTGATTTATATTATAAGTCAATGCTCTTTCATACAAATCTATTGCCTTTTGCGAATTTCCCTTATCTAAAACAACATTGCCTTCAGAAATTAATGCACTTACTAAATTGTCTTGCAATCGTTGATTTGGACTTTTCGCCAATAATTCTTGATACAAAACAATAGCTTCAGCATACTTTTTGGAAGCATGCATAACTAATGCCTTATTTGCCTTTACATCTATATCTTCAGGCGACAAAACAAGTGCTTCATCATAATATTTGAGGGCATTTGTATAATCTTTTTTAACATGATAACAACGAGCCAATTCCTTTTTCGCCGTAAAATTCTTTTCATCTTTTGAAATACATTTTGCAAAATTTATAATTGCTAAATCAACATTTCCGCCTCTTTGATAAACCAAAGCTAAATTACAATATGCTTGTGCATTATCAGGAAATACAGCTAAATATTTTTTATATTCCGAAATAGCCAAATCATTTCTATTCATATCAGCAAGTAAATTCGCATAATCGTATCTTAAAACTGTTAAATCAGGTTTTAATTTAAAAGTTTCTATAAATTCTTTTAAAGCCAAATCGTCCTTATCCAATTGTTGATAAGAAATTGCCAAGCTAGCATGATTTGCAACATTTTCAGGATCTTGCTCAATAGCTTTTTTCAAAATATCAACTGCTATGTCAAATTTTCCGGCTTTAAAGAGAGCGTCTCCGTAATTTGTATATTCTTTAAATCCGTCTGGATTTTTTGAATAAAGCGTATTATATTCATCACAAGCTTCTTGGATTTTACCAATTCTCAAATAAGCATTTGCAAGGTTTTCTCTGGAATCATTATGATCAGGATAAGCGTTTAAAAATACTCCGTAATTCTCGATAGAATCCTTATATTCGCCCATTTGATATTGAACATTTGCCACATTTAGATAATTATATTTGTAATCAGGGAAAATTTCCAAAGCTTGCATGTAAGAATTGTATGCCCCTTGATAATCTCCGCTGTCTTGCAAAATATTTCCGATACTTATATAAATAAATGCATCATTCGGTCTTAATCTGATTGCTTTTTTATAAGCTCCCAACGCATTTTGAAAATCACCTTTATCCGTGTAAAGACCTGCCATCTTTGTATAAATCATAGCGTCTTCGCCACTGACTTCTATCGCTTTATAAAGTTGCTGAATAGCTTCATCATATCTTTTTTGATACTCGTAAGAACATGCCTTTTGATACAGAGCATGTGCTTCTTTTGTCATCTTCGCTTCAACCTGAACACTTGACAAAATAAGCATCACTCCCAAAACTAAAGATAATTTTCTCTTCATAAGTTTTTCCTCTCTTTAAGTCAATGTTTATGTTATCAGAAAAGAAGATTACAAGCAAATTTTAACATTTTTTTATTAATTTATTTAAAAACCTGTCTTTAAGTTCTATAACATAACTTACTCTGAATAAAAGGTTTAATCCTATATAAATAAATGCAACCAATAAAATTGCAATAAAAATCTTAACTAAATCAAGCCAAAAACCTAAAACAGCAGAACTTATTCCGACAGAAGCTATTAAAAAATTAATATTTTTAGGCAAACAAATTATAAGCGTTATAAACCCTGCAATTAACATCTTTGCTAAATTAAAAAATAATTCTCCGTAATTAAGTTTTATTCTTCTGCCGATAAGAATTCCCAAAGCACAAGCATTAAATAAGGTTACAAGCGTTGTTGATAAGGTAATTCCACCGATACCCATTTTATTTACCAATAAAACATTTAAAACAAATTTAAGAACAATTGATGCAAAAGCCACTAAAAATGGTGTTTTGCTGTCATTAAAAGAATAATAAACTCTTGTAATACTATCCCTAAATACATAAGGCAAAATTGAAAAAGACAAAAACCAAAGGGCTTGCGTAACCATAAATGTCGCAGTATCATTAAATGCTCCCCTTTGGAAAAGAACTCTTATGCCCTCATAACCGACGGTTAAAATAAGAATTACGACAGGAATTGCTATAAAAAACAAAACCCCGACGCCTTTATTAAAATATTCTCTAACGCCTTTAAAATCTCCTTTTGCAACAAGTTTTGAAAACATAGGGAACAACGGTACTAAAAATGCAGTAACCAAAACCCCGACAGGGAACTGGAAAACCCTATTCGCAAATGTAATAGCAGTCCATGCTCCCTCCTGCAATGATGATGCAAAAAACATATCTACATAAACGTTTATCTGTCCGACTGTTGAACTTAATATCGCTGGAAACAACAATTCGCAAATCATTTTAAAATCATAATTATTAAATACATCAAAATTAGGTTTTATTAAAAATCCGATTTCACGAACTTTCGGAATTTGCATCAAAAGCATTGCCAAAGAACCGATTGTAGTTGCCCATGCCAGTGCAACTCCTGTCAAATCATTTCCGGCAAAAGATAATAATATTCCGATTGTGATAATACTTCCGATTAAAGGTGACAAATTTGGCAAAATAAATTTGTTATAACTTATCAAAATACCGTAATAAATCCCCAAAACTCCGCCTATAATAAGTATCGGCGACATTATCTTTAAATGCATTGATGCAAGTGAAATAAGTTCCGGACTTCCTTGCGAAATTATTATTTTCATCAAACCTTCTGAAAACAAGAACAATAATAGTGCAAAAACAGTAAATACAACAAAACTTGACGTCAAAAATGTATTAAATAATTTTTGAACTTTTTCATCGGGTTTATCTTTCAAAGAAGGTATCATTTTGGCAAAAACAGCTACTGTTGCACTGTGAAAAGGCCCTCCGACACCGCCTAATAAAGTAAGTGCGAGTGCTGGTATTTGATATGCATAGAAATAAGCATCTGATACCATTGATGCTCCGTAATATTTTGCCACAACAACATCTCGAATAAATCCCATAATTTTACTTAAAACGATAACGACAGCAATTATCCATGCTGCTCTTAAAATACTTTGTGATTTATTCTCTTTATCAGAAGATAATGTCGTCATTTACACCTACAACTTCCACATACAATCTTATTGCTTTCTTATTTCCTTCTTCCGATGGATAATAAAACGTTATTACATTTTCGCCTTTTCTAATATACCTTGAAATATCTATTTTGAAAACATTATCTAAAGGAAGTAAATTTTTATCGAGTTCAAAGGAAACATCAACGCCGTTGATTTTCATATTTATCTTAGATACTCGAAATTTGTTATTGATAATCAAAAAAGCTTTTTTCTTATTTGCATAAAAAGCTTGTGTTACAACATTTTGACTTTCATGTGCCGAAATTATAACAGGAATTGTTGAAACAGAAATGCCTGTATAATATCTTTTCAATATCTGGTCAAAACTTCTGCCTAAAACACTTCCCATATAACCTGCACCATACTGGCTCATTCCGACACCATGCCCGAAACCACCACCAAATGCAACGATTTTTATTAAATTTCCGTCCTTATCTTTTTGAATATCAAAAACAACATTTGCACTCGGCAAAGAAATATTATTTTTTTGAAAAACTCTTCTTATAACAAGTTCTTTTTGAACATTGTAAGTATTTCTGTCGGTGATAATTTCAAGTTCCATAATCTTTCCCGAAACACCGCGTCGCTTAATTTTTAT
>CAYYAL010000057.1:0-2295 GCA_964469445.1 uncultured Muribaculaceae bacterium | reverse complement strand
CATATCAGGCTTTCCTTTTAAATAAGGTTTTGATTTGGAAGGAAATTCTTTTGTTTTAGGGTCAGAAAATGCGTTCTCATAACTTTCTGTATAACCGCCTGCGGTAGATGAGTATTGGGCTAAAATCAAATCCCAATTATAAAGAGCGACTAAACCTTTTGTTTCGTCAACGGCTTTGTTTGACAAATATTCTTCCGTCATAGCACCGTAATAAACCTGACTTGCAACAGAATCATACACATCAAATTCTTTAAACATTTTAGCTCTCGGAGATAAAACGTAATTTCTTGCAGCAACAGCTTGTGCTTTTAACGCTTCCAACCCAAATCTTACAGGCATTTCATTCGGCACAACCCCTTTTAAATAACTCTGCAACTCAATTACATTTACTACAAAAAAAGTTTCAAGATTTTTCTTAGAAATTTCAAAGACTCCGTGATAATAAGCCTGTTTTCCTTTTCTTTTCAAACCTTCAACGCCGATTAAACCTTGCGGACAATCTATAATCAAGGTTGTATCAAGATTTTTTAAAGTTTTTCCGCTGTTTGATTTTATTTCAAACAATCCTGAATTAAATTTTATTTTTATAACTTCGTTTGGCAAATATTTAGCAATCGGTTCATAAGACCCTTTTTCATATACAAAAAATTCTGCCGTTGCCGTAATCGGAATTTCTTTATAATTATATTGTTTAAATTGATTGTCTCCGATAGCAACTCTTACGATTAAATCTTTGTAAACAGGAACTTCATCGGCAATTCTACTTGCAAATTCATTTGCAAAAACTGGTAAACCCAGAATTAAACAGAATAAAAAAATTATTCCTTTTATTTTAGTTCCCAACTTGAACCCTCTTTTCCGTCTTTTATCAAAAATCCTGCCTTATCAAAAGAGTTTCGCATTTTATCAGCTAAATCCCAATTTTTATCTTCTCTTGCTTTTTTTCTTACAGCTAAAAGCTCTTCCATCATCTCATCAAAAGATTTTTCAACGGTTTCAGAAACAATTTCCGAATAAACAGGTAAAATTTTCGTTTTCAATTCTTCTAAAGAAAGTTCTTTTTTAGAAAAATTAAAACCTAAAACTTCTGAAAGTTTTGCGAGCAAATTAAGATATTTTTCATCTTGAGTTTTGTTAAATTTACTTGCCAAATCAAATAAAACTGCCAAAGCCTTAGAAGTATTCATATCGTCATTCATCGCATCAATAAATTGAGTTTCTTCCTCTAAAATTTCTTCACTCGGATTAAATTTATAACCGCCTACGATATTGCAAAGTCTTTTTACACCTGCTTGTGCGGAAGAAAGTGCTTCGTCTGAAAATTCAACAGGCATGCGATAATGATTTGTCAAAATAAAGAAACGAATTGTGTTTGCATCATAGTTTTCAAGCAATTTATCAATTGTAAGAAAATTTCCCAAAGATTTTGACATTTTTTCCTTATTTATAGTAACAAAACCGTTATGTAACCAGTATTTTACGTATTTGCAACCGTTTGCACACTCTGATTGAGCAATTTCGTTTTCATGATGCGGAAATATCAAATCGGCTCCGCCTGCATGAATATCAATTGATTGACCTAAAAATTTTCTACTCATAGCGGAACACTCAATGTGCCAACCGGGTCTGCCGACACCCCAAGGTGATTTGTAACCGAATTTTTCATCACGTTTCCAAAGTGCAAAATCCATCGGATTTTCTTTTTTATCGTTTTCATCAACCCTTGCACCTGCCTCTAAGTCGTCTAGAGGCTGTTTTGAAAGGTTTCCGTAATCCTTAAATTTCTTCACTCTGAAATAAACATCGCCATCAGTTTCGTAAGCAAAACCTTTTTCGATTAAAGTTTTTACCATAGAAATCATTTCGCCTAAGGTTTTTGTCGCAAAAGGTTCGACATCGGGCGGAAGCGTGTTTAAATTTTTCATACTTTGTGCAAAAACCTTGTACCAATGTGTGGAAACTTCTTCCGGCGTTTTGTTTTCGGCTTCGGCTTTTTTTAAGATTTTGTCATCAACATCAGTAACATTTCTGCAATAAGTTACATCATAATTTCTGTATTTTAAATAACGATACAAAACGTCCCAAGTGATATAACATCTTGCATGCCCCAAATGAGCGTAGTCGTAAACTGTCGGGCCACAAACGTACATCTTAACTTTTTTCCCGTCAATAGGAATGAACTCTTCTTTTTGTTGGCTGTAAGAATTAAATAATTTCATCATCTTCCTCGTATATATAATAATTGATAAAATTATAATACAAAGAAATAATTCATGTTTAATGTTGTGCTGAAAT
>CAYYAL010000056.1:0-7426 GCA_964469445.1 uncultured Muribaculaceae bacterium | reverse complement strand
TCTTTGGGGAACTCGAAAGCGAGGGTGTTGAGAAAGAGGTTTTCGGTGGGCATAATGCTAATTTGGTTTATTATTTCAATTTAATTTCAGGCATTTTTATTTTAAACTCTGCATCTATATTATGACACTGCTCCTTAATAATTCCACGTTTATAAATAGCTGGTTGTAAACAGTATTTATCAAATTCTTCCAGATTGACATCTTGTCGCTGCGTCCAATGTGGGAAAAATAATTTCATGTAAGCCGTTGCTATGCGTTTGACGGCATTAAAATCGCGCATATCAGCTTTGGTCTCGAATGTAACAAGTTCATCAAACAAAAGACTGTATTGATTTTGAGTACGTAAAGAGTGGAGAATTTCTGAAAAATATTCAACATTAATAGTCCAACCTTTGAATATCATGCTTTTATCAATGCGTGGTAAATGCCAACCTTCAATGAAACAATGGAATCTGTCCAACAATGCTGATTCTTTGAAGTTGTCTGGAAGGGAATCAAAATATTTGTTGGATAATGGACGGTGATATTCGTTTAACGGGATATTGCCCATAAGAATTAATCCACATTCTGACGAAAATTCGTTGTTGTCAATGGTTGTTTTTCCACTTTCCAGATAGGATTTTAGTGCAGCCTGAATTTCTGACGGTTCTTGAAATACAATAGTCTGAATTTCATCGAATGCTACAAAATCATGGTTTTTGATTATACCGTTCTGCTGTTTTTGTTTATCAAAAAATAGTTTGGCACGAGTAACTTTACCTCCACTTACCAACCAACCATATTTTGAAATGTTTCCAAATACGTATGATTTTCCCGTACCTTTAGGAGCTAATTCAATTACGTTTAGTCGAGGTTCAACAAAAATCAGTAAGCGCGTTAGGAACTCTAATTTCTGCGAAATGCTTTCAAATCCTGCAGCATCGTATTCCATGGCTGACAAAAGCACATCTAACCATTCATTGATAGAAAAAGATTCACGAGCCTCTTTAAAGTAGTTTATATCCACGGAACGGTATGGCTTGAATGGTTTATAATCAACCATTTCAACGTGATTTTTCTTTCCATCGGCATCTGGCATAAGGCTGAGCTTAATAATTCCCCACTTTTCGCCATCGACTAAATTACCTTTATGTTGTGAATAAACATATTCAGGAATTTGTCCTTCGTTAAGTTTGATTCCTAAGTCGGGAATAGAAAAACGTCGGACACCCTTTACAAGGTCAATATAAATAATGAAACGAGTGAGCAAAGTAAGTTCTTCACCTTGTTCAAGTCTATCCTTTATAGAATTTTTCGGTATGACAGTATCGAGAAACGAGGTTAATGCCCCTCTATCAACTTGCCCTGATTCGTCAATGTATCTTTTGAGGATAAAATCTTTCACGAAGGCCGGTAAATTACGACCAACAAACAAACTATTTGTTGAAGTTGGATCTTTGTAAATTGACATTGCTGCAAAATGCGACCTTATTTTTTCATTTATTGCTGAATCCATATGCTGTCTTTTTTAAAAATCAAATAAATTATCTTCTTTTGCGCCAAGATTAATTTTTAGTAGCGAAGATAAAACGAATGTACCAATATGCAACTCTACACAGACTTCTGTTTCGATAAAGTGTATTTTGTCGCTGCAATACAGATCTTCGCCTTCTTTGTTTAATTCATAGCGTTTGCCATTGTATAAAATATAAGGTATATCATTGTCTGATAATCCTTTTAAAGAGTATTTTACTATCGGTTCGGTTCCTGATAATTCTTTTGTCAATAATGTTGCAGAATAATTGGTTGCATTACTTTGAGAGGAAATAATGAAAATTGGCACCAATATTTCTTCGGGCGTACAGCCTCCGTGTGCACTTTGTCCCAAAGGGATTTTCCCGCAAAGTGATTCGTGGCGCAATGCACACATTGTTTTATTATCCTCGGCAATCACATAATTGCTGTCTAAAATCGCATTGCCGTTTCTTTTGATTGCGATTCTGCCACCATGGTCTGAGTCGATACCTGCCAGATTCAGACCGTTTCTCAGTTGAGATAAAGCCGTTAAGCCGTGGTCGGCAACAATAGCTATTTTTTTTTCTGCATAATTGTCTGTAATTTGTTTTATTGCGGCTTTTACAATTTCCATTTCTTCGATAATGCTATCCGGATATTTGTTCCCTTGTTTGTGAGCATGCGCATCTAAATCACCTATTTTTTGGAGTTTGTTGCCAGACAAATCAAGCAAGACCGGTTTATTCTCTTCTGTTGTTGTTGGATAGTTTGCTCTGGCAATATATGTTTCGTTCAGAAAAATATTTTCTTTATCTTGTAAAATATAGTTGATATAAGGAATCCAATCAATGCCTAATCCGTCAATCCAAAAATATACTTCTATATCTTTTCTATCATTTAGAATAGTTTTGACGGTTTTAAAATCCTGATACCATTGATTAAATGTGTTGGTAGAGGCATTTTTTTCTTTAATATAATTTTCTATGTTTTCCTTATAAGTATTAGAGATTTTGCATTGTTTGTAGGCATCTATGTAGTCAAGTACCCACGCCTCACTCGTACCAAAAGATTTATTTAGGTAGTTGTATAAATCAGGAAAAAACGAATTACAATCTTCCTTTGTGATTTTATTTTCACTCAACCATATTATGGCTAAGGATTTTTCCGCATCGGTCAGTGGCGAGAAGTAACGGATTGCCGTAGTAACCCCTTTCTGTTCTGCTAACCGTTTTAGCTTTACTACCAGTTCATTTTGCGTTTCGCTTGTAAGTTTGATTTGTTTTTTCGCCGCCTGCTGTAAACAAATGGTTCTTTCTTCTATATTACTTTCACTATCATCCAAATCGAAAATAGTCAAAGCTATGGCGGCAAAGAAATCGTAATCAGTATAGGCATTCAGCGTTTTTATGACTTGACAAATGTATCCCTTTTGACAGAATTTTTGTGCATAATATGTAGTAAGCAACCATCTTTCAAATCCATCGTGGCAATCAAACCACGTTTTTAGAAATACATTGTAATCGGATAAATCATCAATATGGAAATATTGGTTGAAAAATTTTTCTAACGAAAAATTAGGAACATCAATTTCTTTGGCAAGTCGTAGCCAGTATTTTTCATCTGCTTCTTTGTATTCTATAGCTCCGAAATCGAGCGATAATCCTTTGATAAGAAATTCATATACATTGTGGCAAACGTAAAATGCAAATGCGTTGTCTGGATTTGCATAATCAGAATTGGCATACAATGCAGCAGAAGTAGATATTATGTTCTGTTTTGCATCTTTATCTCGCCATATTTTCAACCATTGTTGCATATTTTGGACGACTGAATATTGCATTTCCAAACCTTGTACTTCGTATGTTGTACTATTGGTAAGAATAAGGTTGTAATTAAGTTGTTTGTCCGGATTTTTGAAGTACCAAATCACAATTTGCGAATCATCGCTAAACTTGGACATTTTGCCCTCTAAACCCACAATCGGAATATAAACTCGCTGTTGACGTGAAAGTGCCAACTTTGTGGTCTCAATTGCCTTGATAGTGGAAATAAGCGTATCAAATTCCGTTTTCTCTTTATTGTCGTAGAAGCGGGCTAATTCAGAAAATGGGGCAATTACACTATCTTTGTCTGAATTTTGGCGAACAAAATCGGAAATGCAATCGGCTAATTGGCTATGCGTTATGAGAGTATCCTCTAATTCAGCATCCATCCATTCGTTTACGCTTTTTACCAAGCAACCTAATTGAGATTGCATTGCAAAGACGAACCCGAAGGAATCACGGAAATTGTCAAAAAGAACAAATCGAATCGGGTAACGATTGGCTATGGCAGCATACGTGCCACTTATGCCTTTGTCTTCTTTTGCATACGTAATCAAATCTTCTATGTGCGAAAATTCCTTATACATCGTAACTGTTTATTATGTCAATAATATTTTCGTCTCCAGAATCACAAATCTTATCAAGCAACCTATGTGCGCTATTCACATCAGAAATACGGTGAATTATTGTTTTTGCAGTCTTGCGTTTTTCCTGCAAATTTTCGTTTGCTTTTGGTTGAACAGGTGGTACAGGTGCTGGCTCTGAAACGACCGGCTGTTCTGGCTCGCGGTTTTTCTCTATACGCCAATGCGTTAAACTTTGTTCCACTTCGCTTTCTGTCCAAAGTCCTACTTCACCCTGTAAATGCTGTTTGAGGTATTGCGAGGCTTCGTCAATTTCTTCTTCTTGCAGTTTTACAATTTCGATTGATTGCAGGTAGGCATTAAAGCCTTGTTGCATAGACTCTTTTTGAGTGAGCAAGTTGCCTAATTCAAAACGATAATCTTCAATTCCGTTAAGTGTGTCGTTTATCAACACAGGATTACGCATATCTGTCTCACCGCATATTTTTAATATATTATCAATCAGAGTCTTTAGCCCATCTTGAATATTTTGATTTACATATTTCAATGACCACAACGGATAGCCGTGCTGCTTTGCGAGTTCGTGAGTAATAGCCCAACGAGCATCAGTAAGGCTGCTAATATCATTATAGCCATGTAATTCTTTCAGTTTGAATACCTTAATTAGGTTATTACACAAACTGCGTGATTCTTTGGTCTCGAAACGGAAATTAAGTTTTGCGCTTGATTTATCGTTTTCCCATGCTTTAAACATTTCTACAATAGCATCAGAAATGTGCTTTGCTTCCAATGGTTTTCCGTTGAGGTCGAAAATCTGTTGTACCCACTTGCGCATAGCAAAAGCCACCATTCCCATACCGGCATACGATTGATACAAACCGAATGGCGGTTTGGTTAAGTCAATCAGTTTATCTCCAAGATTAAAAGATTGATTTTTGTCGGTATATTTGAATTTTTTATCTATAAATTCACTAACCTGATAAAGCGGGTGATTTTTACTTACATCCGTTTTCCATTCTAAATTTTCGTCCACACTATCTTGCAACAAAAAAGTCATGTGCATAAGTTGCCCGCCACAAGTGGCTGTTATTTCCGATTTTGTGTCATAGCGCAATATGTTATCTACCATTTTTGCAGCAGAAACTTTTGCCCAATAGGTTTTGGAGAATCTTGATTGAATGATTTCCAACGACTCTACTCCTTTGCTGAAAATAGTAGGCGAAACGCAGGCGTTAATGGTACTGGCGATTTTTGAAGTGGCATTTATGTCTTGCTTATGCTCTTTGGTTCCATCGTCCTTTATTTCGGTAACATAATAAGTAAAATTGCCACGACGTATTTCACTCATCCACTCTTTTATCATATCCGAGGCACTTTTGGTATGCGCCTGTTGCTGGTCGGGCAAGTTGTGATTCTGGGCACAGGAGGCATTTGCCTGATATTCGATAAAACGCTCGTAGTTTTTATCGCCAAATACGCCATCAAATACGATAATTGTCATTTTTTCGAAACGCTCATCTGTCGAGGCTTTTGCGGCTATATCTTTGAGTGTATTCAATTCTGCTGCATTACGGGCAACTAACATTGCCATAAATATTTCGTAAGGTTTCGTTTGTTTGTACCCGTTTTCTATTTTATTGAGCAATGTGTATTCATTGGCATCAACCGAATAGAGTTTAAACTGATTGGCTCGCGCCACATTTGTCAAAAACTTTCCAATTTCCGTTTCTGCTACTTTGCCAAAATTGACTACTTGGCTGGTATATTTGAAATCGGTGAGAGTTAGGCGTTCTTTTATGTCTTCAATCTCTTTGGTAGGCAAAGCCGAAAATTGAATAGAGAACAGATTGCCGGGTTGTCGCTGGATAATGCTGTTTTCGTCCAAATAACTGAGAATGTTGGCCAAATTGTCTTCAATAAGAGTGCCGGCAAACATATTCTTAATGTTTTCTTCGGTAGGCGTTACTGTTTCGTTGTTGGCAATGTTGTTAAGCGCATTAAGCAACAAAATTCCTTTGAATACGGAAAAATATTCCGCGCCTTGTTTTTCTACTTGCAATTTTCGTGAATTGAAACGTTCCGTTACAGCACCAAATTTGGCCACATTGCCGTTAAACTCGTCTAATACATAATCCCATAGATAATCGGCGGTTATGGTATCAACATTGGCAAAATGCTGCTCGTTATCTAAAAAATCGCGTATGGCATTATTTTCACCAATAAATTGAAATACACTGCGTGACGACGCTCCCGCTTCACGCGCATAATAAGTGGCAAGGTTTGCCGTGGAGGGGTGCATTGGAAACAAATTACGCAGGTCGGACATTGTTTCATCTTGATTGGTGGAACCTTTTGCATAAATTTCCAGCAATTGCCGCCTGCTTTTATATAACTTTTCGCTCAAATTGAAATAAGCAATTCTATCTTCCTCATTGACTTTAAATTTCCGCGACATTATTTTGAAGGCCGACACCGGCTCCATATTGTATTGCATATAATGATAGCGGCCTTTGGTCTTTTCGCGTTCATCTTCTCGTAGCGAATTGAGTGCCGAAGGGTGTGAAATATACAGAAAATACGAATTGCTGTCGGTGTTCATAATTCGCTCGTCCACTTCCTGTAATGCAACCAAAAGACTTGGACCTCGGTCGGAATTTGCCACATCGGTAAATTCGTCCCAAATAATCAGCAATCCGTCATAATCGGTCTTTGCAGCAAGTTCGGTTTGCACCTCAAAAATCCATTGCGGCAATTTAGCATTACTAATACGAATGTCTATTTTACGTTTACGCAAGGCTTCACGCACTTTGCTTAATGTAGCCAAATCACCATTTTTTAAATCGCTTTTCAGCTTTTGCCTTGTTGGGGAAGCCGATTTTAGTTTTGCGTCGTTTTCTATAAGCGAATCCCAAATATCCGGCTCGTTTTCAATGTGGTTTACGTAATTGTCAAAATCGGTTTTAACCGATAGTTCAATACCTGCTTTTTTGAGTGTATCTGTAATTTTGCGTTGCAGTTGCAATGACAAGTCTTCAGTATCGGTAATGGACGATTTTGCGTACAGCATTACCGGAAACAGGCGTTTTTGCTTACGCAGTTTTAGTAAATTATTACGGAGCAGTTCGTATTTACTTTCGGTATACTCTTCGTTTACGTAATCTGAAATCTCTTCAATTTTATCGCAAAGCAGGTGTTTGATAACAGCAGCTGCATGGCTTTTACCCGTACCGAAAGTACCCGAAATCCAAAACGATTTGTGCAGAGTGACATCATTATTGCGTACTGAATCAATCACTTTTTTAAGAATGTTGTTGAACTGCTCGTTAGCAATAAAACTCTTCCAATCGTCCGTTTGTTCATTCTCAATATTGTAAGCGGCTTTCTGCTCGCGAAGACTTACTATGTCTGAATATTTTGTGGCCATATATTTGTTGATAATTATTTTTGATTAAAAAAATGATTGATTATTACTTCTCTGAAATAATTACGTGTTTCTTCGTCTTGCAACAAATCCCATAAAGCGTT
>CAYYAL010000055.1:3749-8004 GCA_964469445.1 uncultured Muribaculaceae bacterium | reverse complement strand
TTGCTGTGTTCATACTTGATGTTGCCGCATTCAAGTTCTTTTGTACCTGCAATGAGGTTGTGTTCGTGTTTACTACTACTGCCATGTGTTGACTCCTTTCACTTTTTTTAATTTCCCTTTATTCCATTAATAAAACTCGATATAATTCCGAACTAAAGCAAAATAATTACAAATATCCTTTGCTCAAAGTCAAAATTACCGTTTTTTATAAATTAAATAACTATATGAATTATTACTGTTTTTGTATTTATCTCCTTTTTGTTTATTATCTATAAATCTTTTTTATAAATTTCTGTACTCTTGAATTTTTTCAGGTACCGCGTTTAAGAAAAAAACGGCACGTAAATATTGCCCGAAATTATAAGTTGCAGTAACGAATTTATATAAACCCGTTACTACAAACTTATAGGCAGGGTCGTATAATCGCTCTATAAACCAATTTATTAAAAAAGCCTTCTTCTTTTTGATACAAAATTCATCAAAAAAAACAATTCGTGCCTTTTTTAAATCGGCATAAATATTTACATGTATTGCCATCTCTAATTGACGAAACTCCTTTCTAAAGTTTCTTTGTCGTCATTTAATATCCCTAATAAATAACTACTGCGAAAAACTTTTCCAAAAGGCACAATATACCGATAAGTACTTTTATCCCTAATATTATCAGTCTTTCACATCATCATATTAAATCGTTTTCAAGGCAATGTATATTATAATTAGGGTGGAAATTTCTACAACTTTATGTAGAAATTTCCACCCTAAACTAATATTTATGTAGTATAAATTTAAAGTTTTTTAAGCATTTCCAAATTTTTAATAGCCAATTCATGAGCAGGGTCTTGGATTAAAATATCCTCATAAACCTCAATTGCTTCTTCAACATTACCTTGTAATTCAAGAAGAAGTGCTAATTTATATTTAGCTTCAATAAAATTCTCATCGAGTTCAATAGCTATCTTCATGTGAGAAACAGCTCCGGCCAAATCTCGCTGTAATTCATTAATAATAGCAAGCCTATAATGAGCTGCGGGATTATTATAATTATATTCTATTGCATTCATAAGTGCTTTTCTTTCATCTAACGCATTATTCAAATAAGAATAACACTTTGCCAATACAAGATAATAATTTGGATTTGTCGGATTAAGTTCAATTGCTTTTCTGCAATTAACAACCGCTTCATTATAACTTTTTATAGCTAAATTTATTTTAGATAACTTGTAATAAGCCTCAGGATTTTCTGAATCATATTGAAAAGCGAGTGTAAATGTTTCAAAACATTTCGGAATATTTTTCTCCGTAAAATAATCTTCTGCCCAATCAGTATACATATCGCTTATTTCTTTATGAAGATTTTCTATCTCTTCAATAGGAGCTTCATTCAAAATTCGCTTATAAATATTTATTGAACTCATAAAATCTTTTTTAGCGGCAAAAGACTGTGCCAAAATCTTTTTCAACTCAATATTATGAGCATCTGCTTCTAATAATTGATTAATAAGTTCAATGCTTTCATCAATCTTGCCGACCTTTATCATTATTTTGGCAAGTTGTGCTTTAACTCTACTTTTGTCTGCAAGAGGGTGTTCTACAAGCTTTTTAACATCTTCAAAGGCTCCTTCATAATCTTTTAAAGTTGTTTTGATATTAACCAAACCATCTAAATACCATAATGTTTCTTCATCAGTTTTCATAAATGGTTCAAGCTCATTTAAAGTTGTAAGAGCATACGTAAATTGAAGATTTTTTATATATTCCAAAACTAATTTTCTTTTCACTTCAATTTCATCGGGAAATTGAAGTAAAATTTGTTTATATTCACTTATTGCATTAAAATATTGCCCCAACTCGGAATATAATTCTGCAACAGAATTTTTTATCGCAATAACATCTCTTGAAGCTTTATAGAACTCTTCCACTTGACGATAAGCTCTTATTGCAGATAATTTTTGACCTGTTTCTTTATATAAACCGGCTATTTCGTTTAAAGCATATAAATTTGCGGGTTCATATTTTAGAATTTCTTTAATTACATCAATAGCTACAAGAGGCCTGTTTTGCTGTTTATAACACTTCACTAAAAAAATTTTATTTTCAATATTAATTCCATCAAATTTTTCTATAATTTTTGCCTGTTCAATTGCTTCCGGCACTCGTTTTGTTTTAAAATAAGTTTTGGCAAGAATATATCTTATTTCATGCGTTCGGGGGCGTTTTGCGAGATATCTTTTTGCCAAATATTCAACAATATTGAACTTTTTTTGCCTATATAAAATCGAAATTTGTGCCAAAATATCTTCCATAGATATCTGCAAATCTTCTTTACTGTCTTTAAATGAAACAAATGATATTAAGTTAAATATCAGATATATCAAACCGATTACAATCGCAAGAATTATTACTATGAAGATTAAATCTCTCATCAGACCGCCTTTTGAATAATTATACTATAATTTAAAAATAAGTGAAACTCTTTACATTTGTAAAATAAACATTAAAATGTTCTTATGAAGAAAATTTTTTTTATAATATTGGCACTAATTATTTTTTCTTTGCCCATAAATGCAGAAGAAGATTTATCAACAGGAATTGATGGATTAACAAATTTTACGCATGGATTTGATGGTCAAAAACAAATTACTGACGAAGAATTTGAAAAAACACTTTCAGAAGTCGAAGCCAAACAAAAGAAAAATAAAAAGAAAAAACCCTTTAAAGGACAAGGCCATAATCAACAAGACGAATTTCAACATATAAAAGAACTTCAGCAAGAACCGGCTTTACTGAATTTACCGGTAAATATAATGCTTAATTCAGGAGTAAAAATTCCAAGCGGACACTATAAGGTAGTAGGGAAAAAAACCCGTCAAGATACGATTGTTGAATTTTATCAGGGAGCCGGCTTAGTAGCATCTGTACCTGTTTTTGAAATAGAAAATGATTTTAATGAAAATAATATAAATTTTATTAAAATAGTGCCTTATGATAATGAATTTGTGAAACTCATCTTCGGTTCACTTGATTTTAATGCTTATACATTCTTGCCTATTGAGCAAGAAAAAATGCTTGAGGAATAAGACATATCTGAACTTATTCTTCTTTTTGTTCCGCAGGAGGATTCAATGATTTTAATTTATAAAGTAAATCATCACGGAATTTTTGATTTTTAAAATATGGTTTTATTGATTCCAAAATTTTCTCATTTTTTTCTTTGTCTTGCACTTTTTCTTTATCATCAGTATAGTTTGTAGTTGGTGCTTCTTTTATTAAATCTTTTACTTCAATCCATTCTTTATCATTTAAAAAAGCGTTTTCAGAATTATCATTTGCTAATTCTATCATATATTCTCTTAACATATTTTTAAATTCAGGACTTTCTTCACATTGATTAATGATTTTTGCTATCGTTGGATCAATCGCCTGCGTTTTAATTCCTGTATTTACAGGTGAAATTGTTCCATTAAGTTTCTCTGATTCTTCTGGTTTTGGAAAATTCAATGGAATTATCTTTGAGCCATCAACCTCTGCTCTCATATCAGAATTAAAACATATTCCAGGGTGATTCTTAAGATGACATCCATCTGAAGCAGTCACTGATGCGTTTGACTTAGTATCAATTACAACAACACCCGGATTAGCATTCAGACATATGTCTCCGGAAAAACCGTTTTTCATATATTTTTTAGGTTTACGAGGACCAATGTTAAATCCAAATCCTAATGTAACTCCCAAACGATTTGCCTTTTGACCATAATAATCATATACAAGATTCACCCCTGTTTGAAATTTAATATTCGGGTCTTCTGGTAGCGGTATTTCATACATAGTAGAGAAACGAGCGTTAAAAGCAGTCCCATCTCTATAAATAGTACCGTCTTTATTAGGCAAGCCTTTAAATTGTCCGGCTCCCACAGTTGCTTCGAAATTTAAGCTACTTTTGTTATCAAAAGGAATTTTGCACCCAGCTACAAGACCTGCATTATATGTACGTTTTGCATCTACAGATACATAATCAGGTATGAACAAACTATTTCTTCTATACTCTAAATAAGGTCCAAAAGACAAAATAGGAGCATCTGGCTCTTTGCTTGACGTTCTGTTTAATAAACATCTCCCTTCTGCACTCACATAACCTTCATGTGTTGAAGCGAATCCTAATATAGCTTTAGCCGCCAAAGATAAAGAATAGTCTCCTGCTGTCATAATATTTCCCCCAATTTATAAATATATCCCCTGTGTATACTATTTATAAAAC
>CAYYAL010000055.1:0-3649 GCA_964469445.1 uncultured Muribaculaceae bacterium | reverse complement strand
AATGTTGACAACTATCTTCGATTTTCAGAATCTCGTAGAATACAAATCTTGAATTCCTTGTTTATTTCTCCAAGATTAATTTAAAACGGTTTCTGCAACAAGTTTTAAATGACAATTATTAGAACATCTTCCTGAATTTATTTCGCCAAGTCGTTCTTTTATCGCCTTAACATGATGCGAATTCGGTTTCATTTGTATAAATTTTTTATAATATCTCACAGCTTCCGAAAACATTTTCATTTTATCAAAACAAATTCCTATCCCTAAGTATGCTCTGTAAAAATCAGGGTTCATTTTTAAAATCTTATTAAATACCAAACTTGCTTCCTTATAATTTTCCATATTCATAAGCAATGCCGATTTATGATGATAAGCCTTTAAATAAGAAGGCGTTTTCTCAATAATTTTTTCATAAATCATCAAGGCAATATCTTCTTCTTCCATAACCTCATGTGTCATTGCAAGTTGTAATTGTGCATTCAAATTATTCGGATTTAATTTCAAAGATTTAACAAAATTTTTCATCGCAAAGCATGGTTCTGCCTCAAGCAAATAACAAATACCGAGTTCATAATATACATCTGCATTCATCTGATTAAGTTCTTTGGCATGCTTTAGTGCTTCTATCGCTTTCTTATAATTTTTCATATACTTATAAGAAATGCCCAAACCATAATACGCATCGAAATTATTTCTATCTATCAAAATAGAATTAAGATATTTTGAAATAGATTCCTGATGATAATTTGCAAGCCTTAAAGCTTCCGCTTTAACACAAAGGCGATAAGCCATTGTTTGGGTATCCATCAATATCGGTTTCGTCGTAAATCTATCTAATTTATCCAATTTACTTTTGCCCGAAGTAACTTCTATACTCAAAATCCTCTCCCAATTCCAAACTATATAAAACAGTCTACATGTTTTATATGGCAAGAATAATGACCAAAGGATTAAATTTTATAGACCATGAGGTCAATTTTTAAAATTGTTTCAAAAATCTTACGTCATTATTGAAGAATAATCTGATATCATCTATCGCATATTTAAGCATGGAAAGGCGTTCTACGCCCATACCAAAAGCAAATCCGGAATAAACATCAGGGTCAATACCTACATTTTTTAAAACATTAATATCAACCATGCCTGCACCCAAAATTTCTAACCAACCTGTACCGGAACAAGTTCTGCAACCTTTTCCTTCGCACATAATACATTGAACATCAATTTCCACAGAGGGTTCTGTAAATGGAAAGAAACTGCTTCTAAATCTTGTCGGACGGCTCGCACCAAAATATAATCTTATAAATTCATTTAAAACACCTTTTAAATCGCCCATTGTAATTCCTTTATCGACATAAAGTCCTTCGATTTGATGGAAAAAGTTGTTTTTACGGGCATTTACGCTCTCATTTCGATAAACCCGACCCGGAGCTATAACTCTTATAGGTGGTTTTTGTGTTTCCATTGCATGAATTTGAGCTCCTGAAGTTTGACTTCTCAATACAACATTAGGCAAATTACAATAAAAAGTATCTTGAACATCTCTTGCAGGGTGGTCTTTCGGAACATTTAACATATCAAAATTAAAATATTCCGTTTCAACTTCCGGTGAATTTTCATTACCCACAAGCGAAAATCCTAAAGTTTGGAATATTTCAGATATTTCATTAACAGTTGATGTAATCGGGTGAATTTTTCCTTGAGGAATAAACTTACCAGCCAAAGTCAAATCAAGTTTTTCTCCTACAAGTTTTTTATCTAATTCAACCCTATAAAGTTTTTGAAACTTTTCTTCAACAGATTTTTCCAATAATTGAGCAATTTCATTTGCAAAAGCTCCGACAACTCTTTTTTCTTCATTGGATAAATCTTTTAATCCCTTTTTAATAGAATTCAATTCCCCTTTTCGACTGAGATATTTAAGCTTAATTTCTTCAATATCTTCTGTCGTTTTAGCTTTATCTAAATCCAAATTTGCTTCATTAAAAATTTGTTCCAATTGATTTTTCATTTAAACTTCCTTTTAATCATATTTATTATTAACTTTTTCAAACCCGACGGTAGAAAATTCTCCATGCCCCGGATAAATCTTTATATCTTCATCAAGCGTAAAAATTTTTGTTTGGATATTTTTCTTTAATTCATCAAAACTTCCGCCTTCAAGATCACATCTTCCTACACTCAATTTAAAAATTGTATCGCCTGTAAACAAATCATCGCCAACGAGATAACACATTCCGCCTTTTGAATGTCCGCTTGTAGAAATAGCTTTTATCTCAATATCGCCAACGGTTAAAACATCGCCTTCTTTTATAAATTCATCAATTAAAGGAGATTTCATATCAAAAGACATTCCAAATCTCGCCATTGCATGATTTATATTATCGGTTAAATACAAATCGTCCTTGCTCATAACCGATTTTGCACCGTATTTTTGACGAACTTCATTAAGACCCAACACGTGGTCAAAATGTCCATGCGTTATCAAAATATATTTTAAATTAACTTTATCCAATTCTTTTTCTAAAGCAGGAGAAAATTCTGTACAATCAATTAAAACAGCATCATTTGTCTTTTCATCAATCAAAAGATAATTATTTGTCCCTAATAAACTTGCCTCAAAATGTTTTAAAATCATAAAGAATTAACCTCTAACCTCAAAAATATCTTTACAAACTTTAAACAATTCTTTTGCCGTTTTTAAATCAATCATATTATCACCGTCACAAAGAGCTTTTTCAGGTTCAGGGTGAACTTCAAAAAACAAACCGTCAACGCCCGCTGCGACAGCAGCCTTTGCCAAAGTCGGAACAAATCTTCTGTCCCCACCTGTACTATCTCCGTTTGCCCCCGGAAGTTGAACACTATGAGTTGCATCAAAAATCACAGGATATCCAAAACTTCGCATAATAGGAACAGCTCTGTAATCAACAACCAAATTGTTATAACCGAAGGTTGCACCTCTATCTGTCAATAAAATATTTGTATTACCTGAAACTTCAACCTTTTTAACAAGTGATTTCATCTGCTCAGGTGCTAAAAACTGACCTTTTTTAATATTAACAATTTTTCCTGTCTTAGCTGCGGCGACAAGCAAATCTGTTTGACGGCATAAAAATGCAGGAATTTGAATTATATCAGCGACTTCCGCTGCAATTTCGGCTTGTTGAGGTAAATGAATATCCGTTACAATAGGAACTTCAAATTCTGATTTAATTTCAGAAAGCATTTCTAAACCCTTTTCCATTCCCAACCCTCTGTATGAATTGATTGAAGAACGATTTGCCTTATCATAACTTGCTTTAAAAACAAAATTTATATCTAATTCCTGCGTAATTTTTTTTAATTCTTCCGCAGTCTTTTTTAAAACATCTTCCGTTTCAATAACGCAAGGCCCTGCAAGAATTGTAAGCTTATCAGAACCTATTTCAAAATTATTTAACTTGATTTTTTTCATATCCATAACTTTAATTATACAATAAAAACCCTTATACAAAACATGTTTATTATTTTATGTTAAAATAAATCTATGATTGAACGTTATTCGAGAGAAGAAATAAAAAATATATGGTCGCTTGAAAGCAAATTTAACTACTTTTTAAAAGTTGAACTTGCCGTTTGCGAAGCATATTCTCTTATGGGACAAATT
>CAYYAL010000054.1:6734-8147 GCA_964469445.1 uncultured Muribaculaceae bacterium | reverse complement strand
CGTCATTGAGTAGGATTGAAAACGGGCTTGTGGATTTTAAATTTACATCTCTTTTGAAATTTGCAAAAGCTCTTGATATGTCAATTCCCGAGTTATTCAAAGATTTTGATTTCGATTATGAATTAACAGATGAATAATGCGTGAATTTTTAAATTATATTTTAGATAAAAAATATTACGTAATGCTTTTAATTTCTTTAATGTATATTTTGGGAGTTATAAGTTTTTTTTCAAAGATGTCTGTTGAAATTGCTTTTGTAATTTTAATATTTTCGGTTATCGCAATTTTAAAAAATTACATATCGCCTAAATTAGTGCTTTTATTTTATATAATGTTTATTTTTGGATTTGTAAATTCGACTTTAAAAATAAAGGATTTTGACAATTTATATCAAAATTCTCCGCAAAATAATATAAATTTAACAGGACAAATAATATCAATTCCGAAAAGCAATAAACCAAATCAAGTAAAATTTTTGTTTTCAACGCAAGAGCCTTACAGAGGAAAAACTTTTGTTACGGTAAAATCAGGTCAAGGAAATTTCTCCGAGTTTAATATCGGGGATTTTTATAAAATTCAGGGGAAGTTAAGACAACCATTTAGAGCGACAAATCCATCACAATTTGATTATGCAAATTATTTGAAAAATTTTCATGTTTATACAACTTTTTATGCCGATAGTAAAAATTGTTTTGAAATTAATAAAGATAAAAATTTAAAATGGGGATTTTTACAAAGGCTAAATGATTTAAGAAATGATATTATAAAAATGCATTCGAAATATTTAAAAAGCCCAAATTTAGAAGTTTTAGGCGGTGTTGTTTTTGGCGATGATGCTGTATCTCCGCCGGATTATATAAAAGCATCATTTATAAATTCGGGCTTGCTTCATATACTTGCCGCATCAGGTATGAATGTTGCAATTATTTATGGAATTTGGTTTTGGATAATGTTACGGCTAAGGGTTCCATTTAAACTTTCAGTTGCAAGCGGTATTTTTGTAATAGTTTTATATTCGCTAATGACAGGGCTGGGGGCTTCTATCATAAGAGCTGCGGTTATGTTGATATTTATTTTACTTGGAAAACTTATAGATAGAGAAGCTCATTCCATCTCGTTGCTTTCTTTTGTTGCACTGCTAATGTTGATTTATAATCCTGCATATATAAATGATGTCGGATTTCAACTTTCTTTTATAGTTACTTTCGGTTTGCTTGTAACAATGCCTTTATTTTATCAAAAGGAGCAAAAACATTTTTTACCGAATTGGCTTTCAGGGGCGATTTTAGTTCCTTTAGTAGCACAAATTTGGGTTGCACCTATTCAAATGTTTTATTTTAATACATTTTCGGCTTATTCATTATTTGCAAATATTTCGATATTACCGTTTTTATCGGTAATTAGTTTTGGCGG
>CAYYAL010000054.1:0-6634 GCA_964469445.1 uncultured Muribaculaceae bacterium | reverse complement strand
GGAATTCTTTTATTAACGCTAATTCCGATAAATAATAATAATTTAGAAATAACAGCATTTGATGTTAAAAATGCGGATTGTTTTTTGATAAAATCTCCCGATAATAAATATTTTATAATTGATAGCGGAAAATCCGGTTATGACGGCGGGGCTTCTCAGGCGAAAATTATTTTGCTTAAATATTTAAAAGATAAAGGGATTAAGGAAATTGAAACTTTTATAATAACACACTTTGATAATGACCATTCAGGCGGAGCTGTTGATTTAATTCAAAATTTAAAAATAAAAAATGTTTTTATAAATTCGTTTGAAGACACATCTTTGGTTAGCAAAAAGATTTATAAAATTTTAAAAGAAACAAATACGAATACAATTTTAATTACAGATGATAAAACTGTTTATAAAAAGAATGATTTTGCTGTAAATGTTTATACGGCAGGGCTAAATGGTAAAAATATTGATAATGAAAATTCTATAATAACTGTGGTCTCAAACGAAAAATTTGACGCATTATTTATGGGTGATGCGGGAATTGAAGCTTATGGAAAGATTAAGAATAAGATTTCGGATAAAAATATTGAAGTTTTAAAAGTCGGACATCACGGTGGCAAAAATGTTGTAAATAAAGAGATGCTTAAAAATATGAAATCAGCGATTATATCTGTTGGTTTTAATACATACGGACACCCAAATCCGATTACATTAAATACTTTAGAAAAATCAGGTGTAAAAATTTATCGAACTGATAAAAGCGGAGCGATAAAAATAGTTTCAAAAGGTAATAAATATAAGTTTTATACTTTTATAAATAAGAAATTTGTGCTAAAATCAGATGAAATGGTTTGTGAATAGGTATAGGAGAATTTTATGTTAACGAAATCTGCGTCTTGTAAATTGGAAGAAGAATTATTTTTTAATGTGGCAGAAAAGACGCCGGATTATATAAAAAATCTTGATTTAATAAATTTGAATAATAAAAATGAATTTATTTTTACATTGAAAAAAGAGCATTTATATCCTTATGATGCGGAAACAAATCCTGAGGGATTGGGGTTAAAGGATTGGTTTGTAGGTTATGCCAAAGAAGCTCAAGTTTCTACAGCGGGAATTCGTGGACCTCAAAATATTTTGTATCCGCAAGATACAAGATTTCCTATCAATTTAGTCGGAATTGTGCTTGCTACTTTGGCGAAAGCACTTGTTGCAGTTGAAAAGAATTGTGATAACAATGTAAAATTAGTAGGACGAGAAGTTCGTTATAATTCGGACTTGTTTCTAGATGCAATCGCAAGAATTCAAGCTGCACAAGGAATAAAAACTTTGACGCCGGTCGAAAAAAAGACAATTCCGATTTGGCTTGCTTCTTTTTTATGTTTTAAATTAGATTTGTTGGGTGGAGAATACATAACTTCTTCTCACGGAATTTCTGTTAAAAATGCGACTAAGGATTTGAATTCGCAAGGAAGCCAGTATTTGCCCGAAGAATCTCTTCAATTTGTTAATAAAATCAGAGAAATTTTTGATATTACCGAAAAAAAAGGATTTTATGAAATAAAAATTGCTGCTGAAAACAATTCTTTAATAGATGAAACTCTTATGAAAAAACTTAATGATGGAGTAGATTTGTATGTCGATTATTTAAAATCAGGAGTTGCAAAAAAACAAAATTTAGAACTTATCGACAGTGCAAAAAATAAAATAGTTATAGAAAATGTTGGAGGTTGTGCTTATAGAACGTTATCAAGAGTTTTGGAAAAGTTAGAAATCTCAAGAATTTTTGATTGGTTTAACGTGGAAGAAGATCCGTTTTTCCATTCAATTGGCAAATATAACAATGATTTCAAAGGTCATAAGTGCTTTTATGATTTTTCAGTTGATGCAACAGTTATTGCTAAAAAACAAGACGGCACAAAGTTTTTCCCTGTTATAGAAAGTTTGCATTATGATGAAAAGTTGGCAAAATATCCTATAAATACTGTCGTTTTAATAACTGACCCTGATCACGACAGACTTACTATTTGTCAAATTGAAGATGTCAAAAATCTTGAAAAAATTAAAAAAGTAGGAATTGATTATGTAAAATTGGACGAAAATAGGATATTAACCGTTTATACAGCAAATCAAGCATTCTTAATGTTAATGGATTTTCAGACAAAACAATTAAAATCCCAAAATATTTTCAAAAATCACCCTAGATTTATGATAAAAACAACAGCATCAGCTTTGTCTTGGGACGAATGGGGTAAAAGCAACAATGTTACGGTGATAAATGTTCCTGTCGGATTTAAGGAAATTGCTAATATAATGAAAAAAGTTGAAGCACAAATTCTTAAAAATTCTGACAAAGATGTTTTTATCGAAGATGTTTTCGGCGAACGATTTAACTTAGGACAAAATCCTCGTCTTATTTTTGCAGGTGAAGAATCCGGCGGAATGATTATGGGTTGTGAGGATTTAATCAAATCTAACAGTGGAAGAATTGCTGTTGCAATGAGAGAAAAAAGTGCAACAGAAGCTATTATAGTGGCTTCTGCTTTAGCTTCTCAGTTAGAAAAAGAAAGTAAGACGCTTTCAGACAATCTTTTAGAAGTATTTGACGAAAATGATATTAAAGGAAGATTTGATACGAGGGAAGACATCTCTTATTATAACGAATCAGAACCTGATATTAATAAATTAAAGCAGGCAAAATTAGAGGGCGAAAGCAAAAGAACATTAAACGATATGTTTTATTTGTCGCTTGCAATGGCTGTTAAAGAAAATAAGATTACACTCGATGATGTAAAAGAAATTTTGACAGATGCATTAGGGTTAGATTTTTCAAATCTTTTATCTGTAAAATTTGTAGGCGACGGAACTTATCTTGAATTTGATGACAAATTTATAGAAATAAGACCTTCAGGTACAGATGCAAAAACAAAGGCTTATGCCGGCGGATTGGATAAACAAAAATTATCCGAATTTGCTCAGGTTATGGGAAATTTTTCAGGCGAGAGAACTGATTTACATAAAAAAATGATTGACGAAACTTTTTATGATAATTCAAAAGAATTGGCAATGAAATATTATTTAAGATTTGTTGATAAAATGTAAATATTTGCCCAAAAAGCTTAAAATAAATATAATTGAATAATGGAAGTATCGTTTGATAAATATTCTCTGCTTGTAGATGGAAAAAGACAATTTATAAGGTCTGGGGCTTTTCATTATTTTAGAAATCCGGGTGTAAATATTGCACATGATAGATTTTTAAAATTAAAAGCCGCAGGTTATAATGCCGTAGATATTTACTTTTATTGGAATTATCACAGTAAAAAAGACGGAGAATATGATTTTACAGGAATTAAAGATGTAAGGAAGGTTTTGCAAACAGCAAAAGATGTCGGTTTATTTGTAATAGCAAGACCGGGGCCTTTTATTAATGCGGAAGTTAATGCAGGTGGATTTCCGTTTTGGGTATTAAAAAATAAAGATGTAATTCCTCGAAACCGCATTGTGGCGGATTATCATTATTCGCCTGTCTATATGAAACTTGTAAATCAGTGGTATGACCAAATTATCCCTATAATAAATGATTTTGATAATGTAATTGCATTCCAGATAGAAAATGAATATTCAACAAATTCGATGGAAGAAGATTATATGCAAGAACTCTATAAGATGGCAAGAGATAGAGGCATAAAATGTCCTATATTCCATAATGATGCTTTTTGTGCGGGACTTTGGGCTGATGTTGTTGATATTTATGCTTGCGACACTTATCCGTACATAAATCCAAACCAAAATTGGAAACAAGACCATTTTTGCTTTGATACGTTGGATAATTTGGAAGATATGGCAAGATGTTCAAAACCTGAAGCACCGATTTTTATTGCAGAAATGCAGGCAGGTTGGTTTGATAAATGGGACGGCAAGGGTTATAAGCACATAAGAGAAGCTCTCGGAGATGAACATATAAATATTGTTACGAAAACGGCAATTTCGCAGGGGCTTACAATGTTTAATCATTATATGGCAATAGGAGGAACTTCTTGGGACGATATAGCTTGCGATGAGGTTTATACAAGTTACGAATTTACGGCTCCGATTGATGAATATGGAATTTTACAACCGAATTATTTTAAAGCAAAAGAAATTAATTATTTTTTGAATTCTTTCGGACTTACGCAAACAGAACCTGAAGATTTGGATTTTTGTGAAGAAAATATTTATGCAAAACTTCGTAAGGATTTAGAAAATAATTGTTCTTGGCTCTTTATTCGTAATCTGAATTCAGAAGCTAAAGATTTTGAAATTTTGGAGAATAAAATACATCTTGAGCCTTATATGATGAAGATTTGTCCTGTAAATCTCGATTTATTTGCCTGTAAAATAGAATTTTCTGATGCGGAAATCTTTGCAAGAATAAAAAATGATAAAAAGGAATATGTCTTTGTTATTACAGATAAAAATTCTTATATAAAACTTGAGGGTGAAGATAAGATTATTGCCGATAAACCTGATTATGAAAGAATATCTTTTCAAAAAGACGGGAAAATAACCGAATTTGTATTTTTATCTAAAAAACTTGCCGATAAGACTTGGATTATAGATGACAAAGTTATTTTTAATGCAGACATGGTTCTTTCTAACGGCGGAATATGTTTGAGTGAAAATTCTGAAATTTCTTATCTTGATTTAAACAGTGGCTTTTCTAAAAAATATTTTAAGGTGGAAAATCTTAATCAAAAAGTTGAATTATCGGAAATTGAAGTGAAATTTTCTGCTCCTGAAATTGATGTCGATTATGATTATTCTGATTGGAAAAAATGCGATACAAATTTAGATAGTCTTTCAAATGAAATTTATGATGAATTTATTTGGTATCGTGGGAAATTGCCTCAAAATATAAAAGATATAGTGCTTTCAGCAAGACATTTATTCGGAATTTATATAAATGGAAAAGAAGTTTTAAATCGGAACAGTTATAAATTAGAGAAATTACAGCAAATTCCTGAAACTATTGAAATTCCACTTAATAATGAAATTTTAAATAAGAAAGAAAATGACATTACAATTTTGGTTGAAAATTTGGGATTTGATAAAGGATTTTCTAATGATACGAATATTCCGAGAGGGCTGGTAACCTTTAAAACTGAACCTGAATTTAATCCTAATTTTTATATAAAGGGTGGGTTAAGTTTAAATGAAAAAGAAAGTGAAAGCCCTTATTTGGCAAAAGTTTCTACAAAATTCAATTTGAGTAAGAAAATTAATGTTATGTCGCCATATTATTTGGATATGGAAGAATTTAAGTACAATCGTGCAACTATCTTTTTAAATGGGGTTAAAATAGGTCGTTATTTGCGTTCAACTGAAAGCAAAACTCCTTTGCAAACAAAATTTTATTTAATAGATACATTTTTAAAATTTGATGAAGAAAATTTGTTAGAAATTGTTATTTGGGATAAAGATAAGAATATAAAAACATCTTGGGACTTTAAAAGCCATTTAAAATGTGTTAAAATGGAAATAGGAACAGCAGGAAGATTTGAGATATTTTAAAATCTTTTAAACTCCACCCCCCGAAAGGAGTAGAAAAATGAGCATTATCCCCGAATTCTTGATGAAAAGAGTTTACAAAAAAGGGTCTTTAAGAGAAGTCGATAACGGTATATGTTTCGATTTAAAAAATGTTTTGGGCCCCGGATTTATCAGCGGATTTAATTTTGTGCAAATTAATGAAGTTCTGTTTAATCCTGAAAAAGTAAAATTTTTAACGCAAGGAGAAGAAATTTCTGCAGAAACGGTTTCAGAAGAAAATCCGATAGGATTTCGATTGGGACAAGAAGGCACCCTAATTCTATTGGGTGCAAAGTGCCTCAAAGATGGGATTAATCAGATTATTATTGAATTGATGAATCCGGAAGCCGGTAAGGTTAAATTATCACTTTCTGATAATTTTTCAGTTGCGTAAATTTTAATAAAATACTAAAAGTCCGTATTTTATAAAATACGGACAGTTTAAAACTCTCTTTTCTTAACAATTAATTCATTCAGGTTTTCTAAATAATTGCGGAAGTGTAGTTGCTGTATGTGCCAAATCTCCTATACAGACAGCTGCAGCTGTTACGCCACTTGTAGCGGCTATTAATGTCTTGCCTAATTTTGTTCCTGCTAATTTCATTAAAGGTTTTAATATTTTAGCATTTTTTAAACCTTCAAATGAAAGGAACTTTTTAAATCTTTGGAAATTTTTAGGTACAGAACTTACTGCAGGCGATGCCTTTTTAGTTATGATTTTAGCTGTTTTTAAGTAATAACCGCCTCTTGTTACGGCAACAGCTCCACCTGCACCGATTGTACCTTCAAGCAAATTATCTCTGGTAACCTTTGCTTGTGTAACCTTGTCTTTTACGCCATCAACAGTTTTATTTGATTTGAAAGATATATTGTTAATAGAATTTATCATCATTGATTAAAAATCCCCCAATATAACTGATGCAGGGTCTTTATCTGTTTTTCCGGCTGCTGTTCCGGCACCTGCTACTGCAGATAATGTCGCAATTGTATTTACCGCAATATTTTCAACTTTGGTTTTATCTATATTTTTAGCTTTTTTTACTGTTGTTTTTGCAAAATCACTTACGGCTTC
>CAYYAL010000053.1:0-8483 GCA_964469445.1 uncultured Muribaculaceae bacterium | reverse complement strand
ATTCAACTTGCAGATGTTAAAATAAATCAAATGAATTATCAAAATGAAAAATATGTAAATTCAGTTACAGAACATGCAACTGACATTTTGGAATTGAATGATAGCATTAAAGCTATGATAGGAACAAATGAAACTGTTGAAAGTGCAAAACTTTCGAATGCACAAATGTTACAGGATACTTGTCAATATTTGATATCGCAACTTGCCAATATTAACAAAGACGTCATAACAACACTTCTGCCGAAAAGTTATTCTTATTCAAAATAGATTATTTAAAAAAAGAAAAGACCGCAATTTTTGCGGTCTTTTTAAATTTTTTTCTCTTAACTATCACCTAATATGGTTTAGTCCAAATAGCATCGTTAATCTTTGCTTGAGATTCAAGGTTTTCTGTAGATAATGTGACGTTATTTGGGGTGAAGACAAAAACCATATCTCCGACTTTTTGTGGTTGGCCGTTTAATGCATGAGCTGCTCCACATAAGAAATCTATTGTTCTTTGTGATTGTTCTTTATCTAACAAATGTAAATTTAAAACAATTGTCTTTTTTTCTTTTAAATTCATTGCGATTTGCTTTGCTTCGCTAAAAGCACGAGGTTCGACGACAACAACTTCATAACCCTTATAATTAGGGTGATTTACTACTTTTAAGTCGTTTTGCCTCTCATTTCTTGATTGATAAATAGGCGAGGTCGCTAATGCAAGATTATCTTCCACTCCATATTCCATTTCATCTGCAATGTCTTCAAACATATCTTCATTACGTTCGAAACCTTGTGTTAAAAATCCGACTATTGACTTAATTTTTTCTGAAACTGCCACTTGTTTTTCCTCCAATTATATCTACTAACTAAATAACTTTCTACCTACTCTTATCATTGTTGCACCTGCCTTGACCGCAATATCATAATCTTCGCTCATTCCCATTGAAAGTTCGCTTAATTTGCAATGAAATCTCTTCTCAAGCTCATTTCTGAAATCAAAAATATCTTCAAAAAGTTTTTTTAATTCATCTTCTTTTAAATTTATAGGTGCTATGTTCATAAGACCTACAACTTTAAGGTTTTTTAAGCTTAATATCTGCTCTAAAACATCAGTTAAATCTTTTTTTGAAAATCCGAATTTTTGCTCTTCGCCGGCATTATTAACTTGTAAAAATACCTTTTGAGTAACTTTAAGCTTTTCGGCTTGTTCGTTTATTGCAATTGCTAACTTTAAACTATCAACTGAATGGATATAAGCAAAATTACCGATTGCATATTTAACCTTGTTGCTTTGCAGATGTCCTATTAAGTGAAACGTTGAATTTTTTCTTATGTCATTAGGAAGTCTTTCTATTTTGGCAATGGCATCTAAAACTCTGGATTCGCCGAAATTTCTAAGTCCTAAATCGTAAGCTTCAATCAATTTTGTTTCATCAAAATATTTTGTAACTGCGATTATGGTTGGATTATAAGGTGCGATTTTTTCTTGAATAGCCAAAAGATTTTTCTTTAAATTTTCCATTTCAAAAACCCGTTCAACTATCTCCCAAGATTTTGTACTTAATCAAAAGTACATTATTTATTATATTCTAACTATCATGAGGGGACAAGAACTTTATTTTCTGTACTTCATGATTTCCCTCAAAACCATGATTGGCATGGATTTAACCATGTTTACATTTCTTCATGTTTCGTTAAAATTCCTTAACATTTGGAAATGCTGTTGTAATTTGCTTACAGGAGCATGTTAAATTAAGTTATTAACCTTGACCCATGTAAACAATTGATTGCATTACATTACTTGCGGTATCGAATACTCTTGAGTTTGCTTGGATTGCACGTTGGGCAAGAATCATATCACTGAATTGTTTTGCCATATCAACGTTAGATGCTTCCAACCCACCTGATTGAAGGGAGCCTACGCCCATTGCACCTGCTATGCTAAAGAACATTTCACCTGCGTTAGGGCCTACTGAGAATAAGTTTGAACCTTCTGCAAGTAAGCCTTCAGGGTTTGTTACATTACACATTTGAATTTGGAAATTCGGTGGAACGATTACTTCATTGTTAACTTGTACGTCATCACCTTTTATAATAATTCCGCTTGCTGTTGTATATTTAAACCCAAATGTATTATCTTGTTGATTGTGTTCAAGTGTTATCTTATCCCCATTTGAATAAACGGCTTCAATTGCACCTGATGATGTAATATTTGTTGTTGAAATGGCAACAGAATTTTCAGGAGCAACGGCTTTGCTTATAATAACTTCTGAATCAAGAATTTTACTTGAATAAGTGTTTGTAAGCGGGTCTTTAACGGCTGTTGCTAATTGAGTTTGCATAACAAAATTTGATGAACCTGTTGTAAATTCAAGCGTTTTTGCACCTGCATTGAAATCAATTTTAGCTCCGTTACAAGCTACGGTTACACCTGAAGTGGCTGTTACCGCTTCTATATCAGCTTGTGTTACAGGAGTTCCCAACCCTGCATTAAGTTTTGCAAGAAGTGTTGCGTCACTTGGGTTAGCAGCTAAAGATTTTATTTCATCTGCACTAAGTGGAGTTGTACCTGTATTTTTAGTTCCAATAAATGTTGCTCTTGCATCTGTTGTAGCAGCTCCGTCAATGGTGTTTTGAATTTTTGTTGCAATTTTTGCCATTGTATTATCGGTGTCGCTTATTGTTACTTGAATATTTTCACCTCCGTCAATTGATATTGAGAATGTTCCCGTAGTAATATCGCAACCGTTTAATTCGCTTAATAATTTTGTTGCCATATTAGGATTTTCTATTACTTCTGTTTGAAGTCTTTCAGGAACTTTTACATTTGTATCTGACGTTGTTGTTGAATAAAGAGAATTTGCACCTACAACCTTATATCCTTGAGGAGTTACTAAGTTCCCGTCAGCATCAAATGATAAGCTACCGGCTCTTGTTAGGAATAATTGACCTTCTCCGGACATAACTGTTAAAAATCCGTTACCTTGAATGGCTACGTCTTCGCTTCTTCCTGTTGAAATAAATGTTCCTGAATCAAAGTTTTTGGAAATCCCTCCTACTTGTACACCCAAACCGATTTGCATAGGGTTTCTACCACCTGATGCAACTGTCGGTGCGTTACCTGCCGTTAATGTTGTTGAAAAAATATCTTGAAATGTAAGATTTGATTCTTTAAATCCAACCGTATTCAAGTTTGCGATATTATTTGACACAACATTGATTTGTGTTTGAGATGCGGAAATACCGCCGATTGATGTGTAAAGTGCTTGAGACATTTACTCCTCCTTATATAATAATTATCCTGTTAGTTTTAGTTTGCAGTTGATGAAGCTTCTTTTACTGATTGAATTAATGACATAGGGTAGCTTTTGCCGTTAATTACGATTGCAGAACTGTCGCCACTGAATTGAGCTTCTGTTACCTTTCCTGTTATTGTTTCTTTCGTATTATTCGGATCTGTTATTGTTACTTCTTTTCCGACAAGTGCCAATGTTTGCATTACATAATTATTTTGACTTAAACTCGCATTAAGTTCTTGTAATTCACTTACTTGAGTGAATTGTGCTTGTTGCGATAGAAATTCTGTGTTACTCATTGGTTCCATTGGATCTTGATATTTCAATTGTTCAAGCATAAGACTTAAGAACATATCTTGATTCATTTCTTGAGATGCCCCAGTTTCTTTCTTCTCAGCAGCTTGTGTAACAGCTGTTGCTGTTTGCATTGAACTTATTTCATTTAATACATCTATTGAACTCATTTTTCCTCCTCCTCAACATATTTCTTAAACTTTGTAATCAGCGTTTCCATTATGTATTATTGTGTTTTGATTTTCGTCATCGTCTTGCTTGCTTATTGTATGGGCAAGACTTTCTTCATATCCCTTTTGATTTCTGTTTTCTTCAGAATTTTTTGAAAATCCTTGAGAATTTCCGTTAAAAAATCCTGTTTCACTTCCGTTTTCTTTAAACATTGAAAATGATGTATTTGATGAATTGTCTAATTGAGAAACTTTTACTTCAACATTATTTACATTAATACCTTGTGATGATAATGTATTTTTCAATCCGTCAAGACTTTTGTCCAATAATTCCTTAACTTGACTGCTTTCTGTCATCATTTTAGCAGTTAATCCTTCTTTTGAATTTACTAATTCCAATGTTATTCTGCCTAAACTTTCAGGTTTCAAAATCATTGTAAGTTTTGTTGTACCTTCTTGTTTTAGGTTATCAAGTTTTGAATTTATTTGAGACAGAATGTCAGTTTTATTTAAGTCTTTTCCTTGAGATGTTTCTAAAACCTTAGAAAAATTTGCTGATTTTATTTCATTTGTTGAATTTGTTAATAAATTATTGCTTGTTTCAAAAGCCAGTCTTGCACTTTGGTCTTGTGGCATCTGATTGTTTAATAAATTATTTGATTGTGAAAATTCTACGTTGGTAATTTTTGCATTTGTTTCATTAAGAACTTCTTGAGTAAGAATTGCTTTTTGTAAGATTTCTCTTGCAATTTCTTTTGGTGATAAATCTTTAATTTGTGTTTCTGCAATTGCACTTTGTGTTTGAGTTTTTGCCACTATATCCTGTGCCACTTTTACAACCGGAGTTGCTATATCACCCGTCATTGCCTCATTCATATCCGCAAATATATTTTTATTTAATTCTTGCAAACTTTGTTCTGTTTGCGTAGAGGTTAAATTCGTATTTTCTAAACCATTTTTAGAAATTCTGTTTGTTAAGTTTAATTCTTTTAAATCCTGTTTTAAAATATTATTTTGATTTTGATTTGTATTTTGCACAGGTTGAGTTACATCTAAATCTTTTAACGATTTTATTGCATCTTCTACTTTATTTAATAAATTTAATTGTTCTTCCGTCGTTGGAAGCTTTGAAATAAGACTGTCAATTTCTTTTAAATCTTGATTGCTTAAAACAGATTTTAATTCTTTTAATAAATCTTCATTTGCAAGTTTACTTATTATATTGAATTCGTCGCTTGTTGCAGTTGTTGTAGTTGCTTCATCTGCTTTGGTTGTTTCAGTTTTAAACCCGTCTTCAAAAATAGAAAGATTTTCTGTTTCTGTATTTTTATCCAAAAGTGTATTTGAAATACTTTCAATTTCTGATTTTATTTCAGAAACATTTTCTTCTGAAATATCTGTTTTAGAAATTTCGCCTTGAAGTTTATCAAAATCATCGCTTAAAGGCATTTCTTTTTTATCGTATTTTACATTTTTAGCATCAGAAGTTGAATTGTCATCTGAAACATATTTTGTAGAATTGGTTTTATCTTGTTTTTCAAAATCAGAAGATGTTGTTTCTTTTAAATTATTATTTCTGTTAAATCCATTTTTGCTATCAGTTATATTTTTTGTATTTTTGTTTGGTTCACGGGTTAAATTTGAAAAATCTTTTTCATAAATATTTTTTTCGGACATAGGATTTGTTGTAAGATTTTTTGACTTTTCGCCGGTTTGAATATTTAAGTTTTCAAAGATTTTGTTAAAATCTTGTGCTGTCGCCGTTGCATTATAAGTTCTGCTAGTAAGCGTTCCGAATAAGCCCAAGTCAGAGTTTGTTGTTTTATTAAAGATATTTGTTAATGTATCCTGCATTAAATTTTAAGCCCTCTTATAACGTGATGTTGCTATGTCGTCGATTTCTTTACCTTCAAGATGTAAATAATGTTGATAAAATCTATCTCTTTGTTTTTCTTTTAATTTTTCTAAAACTTTTACATCTTTTAAGGCGATTTTTACTTCTTTTTGCTTTTCTGCAAGAATTTTCTTTGTATGTTCAATAACTTCTTGCTGTTTTTTTATATCATTTATTACTAATGCAAGATAGTTTTTGTAATTTGTGATTGTGAAAACATCTAATTCTGTTTTGGCATCATAAATTTTTACAAGTGAATTTCTTGTAACTTCTTTTTTATGGTTTAAATCATCAAGAGTTCTTGTTTGTTCTGCAAGAAGTCTTGAAATTTTTGCCATTTCAAGTTGTTTATTTTGAAGTGTTTTTTCCTTCATTTCCAGTACGGTTTGTAACCTAAACGAAAATTTCTTCATTTTCCTCTCTCCCGCATAAAATTTTGCTCACAGATATGGCACAATTATGCTATATAAAGATTACAACATGCACAACAGTTTTATCATCATCTAAAACGAGTATTTTTTGACCAAAAATGTATTTAAAGGTAAATTTCACTTAAATTATTTACGCAAAAATCAGAATATTTTTTTAATTCTTTTAATGTAACTTGCCCTGTCGGAACAAGGATTGAACCTTTTATGCCTGCATTAAAGCCCATTTCCCAATCAGATTTCGTATCTCCGATTGAAATTGTTTTTTTAGGGTCTATTTTTAAATCATTAATAATTTTTCTAAGAACTTTTCCTGTTTCTTTAGGTTCATCACAATCTTCTTTTCCGGCAACAAGTGTAAAATATTTTTCTAAACCTAAATATTTTAGCGTTTTTAAAGTGTTTTCTTTTCCGTCAGAAGTTATTAAAATCTGGGTTAAGCCGACTTTATTAAAAAGTTTTATTAAATTAATCGCTTCTTCAAAAGGATAAATATAATTTTCTAAATTTTGTTCAATTTCTTTATGAACTTCGATAAAAATTTTATCAATTTCTTCTGTCGAAATTTCATAACTGATTTTTTTTAGAGAATTTTGAAAAAAATCAATTACCTTTTGACGAGAAAAAATTGCGATAGGAGAATTGTCAGTTAAGCGATTTATTTTTCTGTCATATCCTAAATCAAAAATCATTTGTTCTTTAAATTTTTCATCTATATTATAAAGCTGAAATGTTTTTTCAACCCTTTTAATAGCTACTTCGCCCCAGTAAGCGTGTTGGTCAACAAATGTTCCGTCCTTATCCCAAATAATTGTATCTATATCATTTATTTGTTGATTTTCAGAATAAATATTTACCATAAATTGATTTAATTTCCTAAAATAGTATTAACAAAATCAGTTGATATTTTTAAAGCTTCATTGAAGGTATCTTTATTTGTTAAAAAGTCTTCTCTTGAAGTAAAATCTCTGACTAATAATCTTGCGAAAGTGCCGACAGCAACACCGTTTGGGTAAACTTCGCAAAGATTTAATAATTCTCTTGTTTTCGGATTTGTTCCGCCTGAAGAAATTATGTATGCAGGAAGATTTTTGTTTAAAAAGTGTTCTGTAATCGCAACGGATTGCAAAGTTTTTTTATAAGTACTTGCATCGCCTGACATTGCAATTCCATCTGTTTGAATCATTGTCGTAAAAGGTTTTCTTTTTGCCAAAAGTCTTTGCAAACGTTCCAAGATTTTTTCATCACCGATTTTTGAGCGGTCAACATTTATGCTAAGCATTTCAAGGTTTAAAGTGTTTAAATAATTCCATTTTTCATCAATTTCAGTTTCATTATCACCTGTAGTGTGTAATTCAACGCACGTTATACCTAAATCAATTAAATGAGGCATAAGCTCTTTTAAATCAATGTTTCTTGATTTGAGCGTTATACATTTTTGCGGGCATGTTTTAACGCATTTTCCACAGCCGATGCACCGAGTTTTGTCTGTAAGAGTTGCTTTTTGATTACAAACTTCTTCGCAATGACCACATTTTATACATTTTTCAAAATCAATTTCAGCTTTACTGATATGCGGATCGCCTGAAATTGCAACACTTACGCATATCATATAATCTTTTTGCTCGTTTTTGGGAATAGAATAATCTAAACCTCTTTGAGCTGCACTAACAACTTCAACGTCAGCACTCATATCAAAAAGTTTGCAACCTGCTTTAGAATAAAGTGCAACCAGTTTTTCTATCTCCGAAGCGTCTTGATTTCCTGCTCCGCAAACTAATTTAAAACATTTTTTTTCGTCCAAGATATTTTTTATCATAAGATAATTATATTACAAATAAGAACGAGGTATAAAATAAAATATTTTATACCTCGTTCTTTAAATAAATTATTATATTTATTATTTATTAAAATATTCAGAGAAAATATTAGTTTCCTCTTGTGGCATTACTTTTGTGGTAGTTGTAGTTCTTGCATCTTCAATGGAAGTTATTCTTCTTAATTGTTCATTTGATTCGTTATTCGGAACATTTATAGAAGAAGCCCCCAAATCATAAACCTCTATTTTTTTTGAATCTTTAGCATATACGGATTCAAATCCACCAACTACGGACTCATTTGCACCTTGAACAGTGTTAAAGATAACGGTATCATTTCCATCATAGCCATGAAATTCGTAAATTTTAGTGTTTGATACAGCAACTTTGTTGTCCTCGTCGGTTCCGTCATATGAAACATCTCCCAAGATATTTTCTAATACTAAAGTCCCGTCTTTTGCTTGTGTAATAGAACCACCGTAACCATTGGCTTTTACATCTTTATTATCCCAAATCGTAAGTACTTCGCCACTTTTTAATGTTAACTCTATTCCTTTTGAAGCTCCTTCTTTAATTGTTTCATAACTTTGAAGAAGATT